>NZ_JBHXME010000071.1:0-50244 GCF_042721125.1 Streptomyces sp. NPDC058469 | reverse complement strand
ATGGCCAGGATGCCTTACGCTTTGGCCTCGGCGACCTCGGGAGCCGGGGTCGGCTCCGCGTCGACGGCCGTACGGCGCTTGGGGATCAGGCTCGCGAGGAAGAAGGCCAGCAGCGCCGCTCCGGCACCGATCGCCATGACCACCTTGAAGCCGTTCTCCGACGGAAGGGCGTAGCCGCCGAAGTCGGTGGTCATCTGGGCGAGGATCACACCGGCGATGGCGCTGGCGAAGGAGGTGCCCAGGGACCGCATCAGGGTGTTGAGGCTGTTCGCCGCGCCGGTCTGGGACGGGTCGACCGCGCCCATGATCAGGGCGGGCAGGGCGCCGTAGGTGAAGCCGACGCCGGCGCCGATGATGCAGGACACCAGGACGAGGTGCCAGACCTCGGACATCAGCAGGATGTTCAGGGCGTAGCCGGAGGCCACGATCAGCGCGCCGATCATCAGGGTGACCTTCGGGCCCTTGGCCTTGGTGACGCGGGCGGACACGGCCGACATGGCCATCATGACCAGGCCCTGCGGGGCGAGTACCAGGCCGACCGCCAGCATCGACTTGCCCAGGCCGTAGCCGGTCTGCGTGGGCAGTTGCAGCAGCTGGGGGAGGACCAGGGACATCGCGAACATCGAGAAGCCGAGGGCGATCGAGGCCAGGTTGGTGAACAGTACCTGGGGCTTGGCGGTCGTGCGCAGGTCGACCAGCGGCTGCGGGCTGCGCAGCTCGTACCAGCCCCAGCCGAGCAGGATCGCCACGGCGGCGACGCCGAGGATCAGGGTCGTCGCGCTGGTCCAGCCCCAGTCGGAACCCTTGGAGATCGCGAGCAGCAGGGAGATCAGTCCGGCGGAGAGTCCGAGCGAGCCGACGAGGTCGAAGCGGCCGCCGGTGCGGACCTTGGACTCGGGCAGGACCAGCAGGACCAGCAGGAAGGACAGGGCGCCGAGGACGGCGGAGACCCAGAAGAGGATGTGCCAGTCGTAGCGGTCGGCGATGAAGGCGGCCGAGGGCAGACCCAGGGCGCCGCCGACACCGAGCGAGGCGCTCATCAGGGCGGTGGAGCCGGCCAGCCGGTCGCTCGGCAGGACGTCACGCATGATGCTGATGCCGAGCGGGACGACCGCGGCGGCCAGACCCTGCAGCGCACGGCCGATGACCATCGGGATCAGCGAGTCGGCCATGGCGCAGACGATGGAGCCGGTGACCAGCAGGACGATGCTGGCCAGGAGCATGCGGCGCTTGCCGAACATGTCGCCGAGACGGCCCACGACCGGGGTGGCCACAGCGGCGGCCAGCAGGGTGGCGGTGACCGCCCACGCCGTGTTCGACGCGGAGGCGTTCAGGTACTTCGGCAGCTCCGGAATGATCGGGATGACCAGGGTCTGCATGAGCGAGACGACGATTCCGGCGAAGGCCAGCACCGCGACGACGGCGTTCGACCTCGGCGGAGCGGAGGAACCCGCTTCGGCGGGTCGGGCAAGGGCGTCGGACATGGCAGTGCCTCCATCGGGAACGAGCTGAGACGAGCAGGGACCAGTAGGGACAAGCAAAGGGAGCCGACTTGCTTGACTCACTCAACCATAATGAGATTGATTGAGTTAAGCAAGTGCATTCTGGGTGTGGGTCTGTGTATGGCTCTGGCTGCGGGACAGAAGCGGCAGCTCGGTGACCACCTCGAAGCCGCCCTGGGGCCGGTGACCGGCCGAGAGCCGGCCACCGGCTGAGAGGGCACGCTCACGCATGCCGATGACGCCGTACCCGCCGCCGGACGCGAGGGAGGAGGGCGCCGTCGTACCGCCGTGATCGGTGACGGTGATGCTCAGCCGGTCGCGCGCGTACCTGAGCCGCACCTCGGCCGAGCCGGTGCCCGCGTGCTTGGTCACGTTGGTGAGCGCTTCCTGCACGATGCGGTACGCCGTGAGATCCGCACCGGCGGACAGCGGCTGCGGCTTCCCCTCGGTGCTGACCGTGACGGACAGCCCGGCGGGCTCGAACGAGGCCGCCAGATCGGCGAGTTGGGCCAGTCCGGGAGCGGTTCGCGGGGGAGTCTCCGACTCGTCCGCGTGACGCAACAGGCCCACCGTGGCCTTGAGTTCGCGAACGGCCGACAAGGTGGTGCCGGCGAGTTCGGCGGCGATCCGCTCGGCCTCCTCGGGCCGGCTGCGCATCAGCCGTACGACCGTGCCGGCTTGGAGGTTGGCCAGTACGAGGTGATGGGCGACGACGTCGTGCAGATCGCGGGCGATCCGCATGCGTTCCTCGGTGACACGGTGTCGCGCCTCCTGCTCCCGGGTCTGTTCCGCGTGCTCGGCACGGGCCTGCACGGCTTCCAGGTAGGCCGCGCGGAGACGGGCCGTTGTGCCGAGCGAGGTCGGCGGCAACAGCCAGAAGACCGGGCCGAGCAGCTTCAGGACCAGCGGTTCGCTGTGGGGTCCCACGACCAGCCCGGTGCTCACCAGCAGGGCGATGCCGGAGAGGGTGAAGAGGTTCGCGGTGGTCCGGTCGGAGCGCAGGGCCAGTGTGTAGAGCGCCACCATCAGCGGTCCGATCACCAGGACCGTGAGGATGTAGCCGAGCGCGGCCACGGCCATGGCGCAGCAGAGGGTGACCACCACCGTGGTGCGCGGCAGGGTGCGCCGCCACAGCAGGGCGAGGGAGGAGACACCCACGACCAACACGCCGGGCCACCAAGGGACTTCGAGCTCGCGGCCCGGGAGCGTCATCACGCTGCCCGGGAAGGAGCAGGCGACGAGCGCGGCGGCGACGACCAGGTCGACGGTACGGGGATGGCAGCGCAGCAGCCGCTGCGAACTGTGGATCATGGTGTGGGGGTTCCTGTCCGAAGCAGCCGGCCGCCCACCGGCTCCCACCGCCGAGGGCGGGAACCGGCGTGCCTGCCGCTACTCGTCGAAGGTGACGACGATCTTCTCCGCCGCGCCCGGCGTCAGCGCGAGCTCGAAGGCGTTCTCGACCTCGGCGAAGGGCACACGGTGGCTGATCAGCTTGGCGAACCGCTCGTGGTGCTCGACGATCTCCCGCGTGACCTCGAAGATCTCGGTGGGGTAGCCCTGCGAGGCGATCAACGTCAGCTCGCTGCGCAGCATCCCGCCGAGGTCGATGTCGGCGCCCTTCTTCTGTACGGCGACCATGACCAGCTTGGCGCCCCACTTCGCGGAGTCGATCGTGGTGTTGACGACCGCGGCAGCACCGGCGGCGTCGATGTAGATGTCCGTACCGGGGCGGGGCTGGCCGAGCGCGTTGACGGCCTGCCCATGCGACTCGGTCAGCCGGGCGGTGACGTCCTCCTCCGCGGAGTTGATCACGGCGTCCGCGCCGACGGCGAGCGCCGTCTCCAGGCGGGAGGCGATGACGTCCGCGACGACGACGTGCTCGACCCCGCGCAGCTTCAGCCAGATCGCCGCGCCCAGACCGATCGGCCCGGCACCGAAGATGACGACCTTGTCGCCGGGCTCGGCCTCGGAGCGGTTGACGGCGTGCCGGGCCACCGCCATCGGCTCGTTGAGCGAGGCGACGTCGAAGGGCACGGTGTCCGGGAACACGGTGACGCTCTTGCCGATCTCGCAGTCCTCCAGCAGGAGGTAGTCGCTCATGGCGCCGTGCTTGCCACCGCAGCCGATGATCCCGGAGGGCGAGCCCTGCGGGTTGACGACCACCCGGTCACCGGCCTTCAGGCCGTCGACCTCCGCGCCGACCTCGATGATCTCGCCGGCCGGTTCGTGGCCGAGGGGGACCGGGACCATGGCGCCGCCCGCTCCGAAGGGGCCGCCGCCGATGTGCAGGAAGAAGGTGTCGGTGCCGCAGATCCCGCAGGCGCGGATCTTCATGAGGGCGTCCTTCGGACCGGGTACCGGACGCTCCACGTCCACCACGTCGATCTTGTCGACGGCACCGGTCTGCACGGACTTCATCGTGGCCATGAGAGGACTCGCTTTCCATGTGCGTGAGGGGTGTCACCGGCCCCGGCGGCGGACGGGGGGAGTGCTCCGGCCGCCGGGACCGGTGACTGCGCCGTACTCCGTCCCCACGGCGTACGGCGCGGCGGGGACACCTCCGCTCAGGCGGCCCCGGCTCTTGGCTTGCTTGAGTTAGGCAACCATAAATGGGTTACTTGAGTCAAGCAATCGTTTCGACCTTGCTTAACTCAGGCAAGTAGCTGTTACGGTGGGCAGATGTCCACACCGCCGCCCGTAACAGCGCCCGTTCCGGAGGACGTAGCCGAGATCGAGCGGGTCCTCACCCGTATCGCCTACCTGGCGGGGCGGACCCGGCAGCACGAGCGTCTGATGGCGCTGGCCGGGCTGCCGCTGGACCGGGCCGCCGTGGCGATCCTCCGGTACATCGCCGAGAGCGAGCCGATGCGCCCGGGCGTACTGGCGGTCCGGATGTCCGTGGAGGCCTCTCATGTCACGCGCCAGCTACGGCAGTTGGAACAACTCGGCCATGTGATCCGGATCCCGGACCCCGACGACGGCCGCGCCCAGCGCGTCCAGCTCACCGACAGCGGCCTGGCCGCCGTCAACCGCATCCGGGACGCGAGCCGCCGCGGCATGGAGATGGCACTGGCCCACTGGTCCTCCGAGGACCTGCGCCGGCTCGCCGGGCTCTTCCACCGGCTGGTCGACGACTTCGTCAGCCATGCCGAGGCGGCCGTGTACGTCGAGACGTCCGCCTGACGGTTCGGGAACCCGGCCGCACCCAGGAACCCGCACGCACCGCCGTCGGCCCGGACGTCTCAGACCTTGAAGCCGACGCCGCCGTACAGTGAGACCGGCCCCTCGCCGAGCGGGGTCTCGCCCTCCGCGAGTTCGGGATGC
The DNA here is from genome assembly GCF_042721125.1 of Streptomyces sp. NPDC058469. Classification (NCBI taxonomy): domain Bacteria; kingdom Bacillati; phylum Actinomycetota; class Actinomycetes; order Kitasatosporales; family Streptomycetaceae; genus Streptomyces; species Streptomyces sp. NPDC058469. The sequence continues at coordinate 45,418 of NZ_JBHXME010000071.1, read as the reverse complement.
CAGTCGGAAACGGACACGATGCCGGGGTCCATCGGCTCAAGTCCCTTGAAGATGCTGCTCACTTCGGCGTGCGAGCGGGCCACCAGCGTCACCCCGCCCGCCGCGTAGGTGGCGATGCCCCGCTCGACCTTCTCCGGTTCGAGGTCGGCCGTCATCGCGGACACTACGAGGCAACTGCCCGGCGCCAGCGCGTCGATGAGGGTGTTCACCAGCTCGTGGGCGCCGTCCTCGTCCGGGACGAAGTGCAGCAGGGCGATGAGGGACAGGGCGATCGGGCGGTCGAAGTCGAGGACGCGGGCCGCCTGTTGGAGGATGGTGAGCGGTTCGCGGGCGTCGGCCTGGACGTACTCCGTCGCACCCTCGGGCGTGCCGTGCAGCAGCGCCGCGGCGTGGGCGAGGACGATCGGGTCGTTGTCGACGTACACGACCCGCGCGTCCGGCGCGGTGGACTGGGCGATCTGATGGAGGTTGGGCGCGGTCGGTATGCCGGTGCCGACGTCCAGGAACTGCCGGATGCCCGACTGCCGGACGAGCATCCGCGTCGCCCGCTGCATGAACCAGCGGTTGGCACGCGCGGTCCGCGGGGCGCCCGGGTCAAGTGCCGTGATCTGCCTGCCGAGTTGCTCGTCGACCGGGTAGTTGTCCTTGCCGCCGAGGAACCAGTCGTACACCCGCGCCGGATGCGGCTTCGAGGTGTCGATCCGCTGGACGGCCGGCTCTGTCCCGGTCACGGGATGCTCCTCTGCTCGACTGCGCACTACGACGAATCTGATGGGCTGTGTACGACGACCCCAAAGGGCTGTGCGAGAAGTTTGGCACGGTCATGTCGACCGGGTGGTGCCGTTCAACACCCCGTCCAGGAAACGGATCAGGTCCGCGAAGACCTCCGCCCGGTTCGTCTCGTGGAACACCTCGTGCCGGGCTCCCGGATACACGCGCTCGGTCAACTGGCCGCCGTTCAACCGCTCCACGCCGACACGGCTGCCGGAGAGCGGGACGAGCCGGTCGTCGCCGCCGTGGAGCCAGAGCAGGGGGAGTCCGCAGATGTTCCCCAACTCGGCCACGGTCGCCAGGGTTTGGGCGAAGGCCTCCAGCGTCGGCCGCTTCATCGGACCGTGCCAGACCAGCGGATCCGCCGCGTACGCCGCACCGACGCCGGGGTCGCGGGACAGTGCGGCCGGACTGACCGGGATGTCGGGGATCTCGTCGAGGGCGAGCAGCCGGCCCGGCAGTTCCCAGCCGCCGATCACCGGCCCGGACAGCACGAGCGCGGCCAACTCGTCGCCGTGGCGCTGTGCGAAGCGGGACGCGATCAGGCCGCCCATGGAGTGGCCGATCAGGACGAGGGGGACGCCCGGGTGCGTGGCGCGTGCCAGGTCGGCGACGGCGTGGAGGTCCGCGACCACGTCCTCGAAGTCCTCGATCAGCACCCGCTCGCCGCCTGACATGCCGTGGCCCTGGTGGTCGGGACCGAAGACGGCCGCGCCGTGCGTCTGCAGTACGGCGGCCAACTCGGCGTACCGGCCGACGTGTTCGCCGTATCCGTGCGCGACGAGGGCGACGTAGCGCGGGTGCTCGTGCGGCCACTCGTGTGCGGTGATCGTGCCGTGGGTGCCCGTGAGGAGGTGCTCGCGGGTGTCGGCCATGTGTCCTCCGGCGGTGTCGGGAAGGTCGTGGTCCCGGGGGATCCTCCCAGGTGGCCGCGCGGATCGTCACCAGCCTGCCGCACCGGATGCGGCACACCGGGGCGGGGCGAGGGCTGTCGACAGCTCAGGGGCGTGCAGGGGCCACCTGGCGAGACACTCCTTACGCGGCCAGATGTATGGACATACCATCGGTCCTCGCATGAACACGATGACTCTCTGGCACATATCCGGCTGGGAATTCGCCGCGCTCGCCGCCGCGGCCCTGCTCGTCGGCTTCTCCAAGACCGCCGTGAGCGGGGCCAACACGGTCAGCCTGGCGATCTTCGCGGCCGTCCTGCCCGCCCGCGCCTCCACCGGCGTCCTGCTCCCGATCCTGATCGTCGGCGACGTCCTCGCCGTCCTCACCTACCGGCGGCACGCCCACTGGCCCACGCTGTGGCGACTGTTCCCGGCGGTCGCGGCGGGAGTCGTGATCGGGACGTTGTTCCTGGTGTGGGCGGACGACGCGGTCGTACGGACGTCGATCGGGGCGATCCTGCTGTTCATGGCCGGGGTCACCCTGTGGCGCCGGCGCAAGGCGGCCGCCGAGACGGGTGCCGGGGCCGACGACGAGCCGGACTCCGTCACCACCAGGTCCGGCCGGACGAAGGCCCGCTCCTACGGCGTGCTCGGCGGTTTCACCACGATGGTCGCCAACGCCGGTGGCCCGGTGATGTCGATGTACCTGCTCTCCGCGGGCTTCCGGAAGCTGGGCTTTCTCGGCACGTCGGCGTTCTTCTTCCTGATCGTCAACGTGACCAAGGTGCCCTTCAGTGTGGGCCTCGGCCTGATCGACGGGCACTCCCTCCTCCTTGACGCGGCGCTCGCGGCGTTCGTCGTGCCCGGTGCGTTCATTGGCAAATGGGCTGTGAACCGAATCAACCAGCGATTGTTCGAGCAACTCGTGATCGCGGCGACGATCATCGGCGGCCTCCAACTGCTCCTCCGCTGACCCTTCGACCCGTGACCTCGTACGCTCGCCGCATGTCCCCGCACATCCTGATCCTCGGCGGCACCACCGAGGCACGTGAGCTGGCCGCCGAGCTGACGTCCCTTCCCGAAGTGACGGTGACCACGTCTCTCGCCGGACGGGTGTCACGGCCGGGGGCGCTGGCCGGGGACGTACGGATCGGCGGGTTCGGCGGAGCCGAGGGGCTGGCCGCATGGCTGCGGGAGCACCACGTGGACGCCGTCGTCGACGCCACCCATCCCTTCGCCGAGTCGATCACCGCGAACGCGGCGCGGGCCGCCGCGGCGACCGGGCTGCCCGTCGTAGTGCTGCGCAGGCCCGGCTGGCGGCCAGGTCCCGGAGACCGCTGGCACCCGGTCTCTTCGCTGGAGGAGGCCGCGGACGTACTCCCCGGACTCGGGCGGCGCATCCTGCTCACCACCGGCCGCCTCGGTCTCGCCGCCTTCGCCCACCTCGCCCAACTGCACTTCGTCGTACGGTCGGTGGAGCCGCCCGAGCCCCCCATGCCGCGGGACGCCGAAGTGCTGCTGGCCCCCGGGCCCTTCACCGTCGCAGACGAGGCGGCGCTGCTGCGTGAGCACCGGATCGACGTGGTCGTGACGAAGGACAGCGGGGGAGCGGCGACGGTGGCGAAACTCACGGCCGCGCGGGAGGCGGGGGTTCCGGTCGTGGTCGTACGACGACCACGGTTGCCGGACGGGGTGAGCGCGGTGACTGGTGTCGTCGGGGTGCTGGAGCGGTTGGGGCTCAGCCCGGGGCGATGACCGAGGCCCGGAGACGGTCCACCGTGCGCAGTATCTCGTCCCGGTTCTTGGCGCTCTTGCCCCAGGCCGGGAGGCGGGCGACCAGCGTCATCTTCCGGCCGTGGTCGTCCCAGGGCGCCCGTTCGCGCAGATCGGCGGCGACGAACCGCCTGATCAGGTCGAGGTGCCGGAGGTTGTACGCCCACAGTTGCCCGTGCCTGGTCTCGGTCTGCAGCCACAGAGGTGGCCGGTAGCACCGGGAGGGGCCCGTGCTGATCCGGCACAGGCCGCAGGACCGGCAGATCACGCGGGTCTGCGGGTACCTCCTGCCGTCGGCGTCGGCGTCGGCGGCGCTGCAGGGCCGCCGCTCGAAGTGTGCGATTCGCTCGCAGCGTGGGCAGCGGACCAGCACCGACGCCGAGAATTGGGAGAGGGTATCTCCGGGGTCGTAGAAGCGCACGGGCGTCGGGGACATGCCCCGAGTATGACCACAGCTCCTCGCACCGGGCACCCGGTTTTCACGGCGCCGAACTCGTCTCCAACTCTGCCGCGCGCTGCGGCAGTCCGGAGGTCAGGTCCTCCACCAGGAGGCGCTTGGCGATGGAGTCGACCGCGGCGCGCAGGTCCGCGCCCGAGGGGCGGCCGATGTCCTGCTGCACCCTCTCCTCCAGCCAGGTGCCCCACGCCTTGCCGATGACCTCGGCCTCGCGTTCGCCCGCCGCCGTGTGGGAGAGGAGGTAGCCGTCGCGGGTCAGATAGCCCTCCTGGACCATGCGGTCGAAGACCGGGAGGAGAACCTCCGGAGGCATGTGGCGGCGCGCGGCGATCAGGCCGAGGCTCGCGTGGCCGACCATCCTGCCGAACAGTTCGACCTGCATCACGGCCCAGGCGCCGGCGACGTCCAGCCGGGTGTCGGAGGACGTGATGATCCGCCGGGCGGTGTCCAGGTCCGTACTGCCGATGACCTTGCCGACGGCCGTTTCGAGGAGCCGTTGCGAGTCCGCGCCGCGCGGTGACGCGAAGCCCTCGCCCATGTCGGTGGAGCCCATCCGCGCGCTGTCGCGCAGCTCGACCTGCTTGAGGAACAGGGCGACGACGAAGCCGATCACCGCGACCGGGACCGTCCAACGGAACACCGTCTGGATGGTGTCGGCGTAGGCGTTGATGATCGGCGCCGCGGCGGCGGCCGGGAGCTTGTGCAGGCCCTCGGGGCTGGTCGCCGCCTTCGTGATGACGGCCGGGTTCAGCACGCTCGTCCTCGCGGCCGAGGCGATCCCGTCCTTGAGGTTCGGCCCCAGGCTGTTGGCGTAGATCGTGCCGAAGACGGCGGTACCGAACGAACTGCCCAGCGTACGGAAGAAGGTGACGCCGGAGGTCGCGGTGCCGAGGTCGGTGTACTCGACGGTGTTCTGCACGGCGATCGTCAGCACCTGCATGCACAGCCCGATGCCGGAGCCGAGCACGAACATGTACAGGGACTCCAGCCACGCGCCGGTGCCCGGGCCCATGAGGGACATCAGATAGAGCCCGACGCCCATCACCGCGGAGCCGATGATCGGGAAGATGCGGTACTGACCGGTCTTGCTGACCACGTTGCCGCTGAAGACGGACGCGATCAGCAGCCCGATCACCATGGGTAGCGTCCGCACGCCGGAGATCGTGGCCGAGTCGCCGTCGACGTACTGCAGATAGGTCGGCAGATACGTCAGCGCGCCGAGCATCGCGAAGCCGACGATGAAGCTGAGGATCGAGCAGACCGCGAACACCGGGTTGGCGAACAGCCGCATGGGCAGCATGGGTTGCTCGGCCCGGGTCTCGATCCAGCAGAACAGGCCGAGCGCGACCGCGCCGCCCACGAACAGGCCGATGATGGTCGCCGAACCCCACGCGTACTCGTTGCCGCCCCAACTCGTCGCCAGGATCAGCGAGCTCGCGCCGACCGCGATGAGCGCGATGCCGAGGTAGTCGATGACGGGCCGCACCGCCGACTTGACCACGGGGATGGTGCGGGCCGCCGCGATGACGACGACGATCGCGATGGGCACGTTGACGTAGAACGCCCAGCGCCAGGTCAGATGGTCGGTGAACAGGCCGCCCAGGAGCGGTCCGATGACCGTGGCCACGCCGAACACCGCGCCGATCGCGCCCTGGTACTTGCCGCGTTCCCGCAGCGGGATGACGTCGGCGATCAGCGCCATCGCCGTCACCATCAGGCCGCCCGCGCCGATCCCCTGCACCGCCCGCCAGGCGATCAGCAGCGTCATGTTGGTGGAGAAACCGCACAGGAACGAGCCCGTGATGAACACGATCGCCGAGACCTGGAAGACCACCTTGCGGCCGAACAGATCACCGAACTTGCCGACCAGCACGGTCGCGACGGTCTCCGCCAGCAGATAGGCGGTGACCACCCACGACATGTGCGCGGCACCACCCAGGTCCGACACGATCGTCGGCAGGGCCGTACCCACGATCGTCTGGTCGAGGGCCGCCAGCAGCATGCCCAGCATGATCGTCACGAAGACGACGTTGCGGCGGCGGGGGTCCAGCACAGGCGGCTGCGCGGCGGGCAGCGCGGTTTCCTCGGCGACTGTCACGAGGTCACTTTCACACCGGTGGACCCCTCATGCATATGGGGCGGTCCACTCGGGTGCCCCAGCCCCCAGCCCAGTCCCTGCCCGCTACTCGCCCTTCGGGTGCCGACGCAGCAGATACGTGTCCATGATCCAGCCCTTGCGCTCACGCGCCTCCGCGCGCAGCCGCTCGATGCGCGGGGCGGCCTCGGCTATCGGACCGGAGGCGAGGATCTCGTCCGGGGTGCCCAGATAGGCGCCCCAGTAGATGTCGATGTCCTGGTCGGCGTATTGCCGGAACGCCTGGTGCGCGTCCAGCATCACGACCACGTCGTCCACCCCGTCCGGGAACCCCTCGGACAGCCGCCGGCCCGTGGTGATCTGCACCGGCCGGGCGACCCGGTTCAGTCCCGTGCGGTGCCGGGCGACAAGCGCCGAGACACTGCTGATGCCGGGCACGACGTCGTACTCGAACGCCACCGCGCCCCGCTCCAGGATCTCCTCCAGGATGCCGAGCGTGCTGTCGTACAGCGAAGGATCGCCCCACACCAGGAACGCGCCGCTCTCGTCCTCGCCCAACTCCTCGGTGATGAGCCGCTCATAGATCTCGGCCCGGGCACTGCGCCAGTCCCCGACCGCGGGCGAGTACGCGGCGCCCCCGGCCTTCCGGTCCCGCTCCGGGTCCTGTGCCTCGACCAGGCGGTACGTCCCCTCCGGTATGTGCGCGTCGAGCATGTCCCGGCGGAGTCGGGTGAGGTCCGACTTCACCTCGCCCTTGTCGAGGATGAAGAACACGTCCGTGCTCCGCAGCACCCTGACCGCCTGCAGGGTCAGCTGCTCGGGGTCGCCCGCGCCGATACCGATGACATGAATTTTTCGCACATCCCCGAGTCTGCCCCACGCCACTGACAGTCCGTACACCGCACGGTCACGCACCGGTGCGGAACGGCATGAACCGGGATGATTCAAAAACCCCGGCGGCTACGGCGCCCCGCGCAGCCGAGGCGCCCGCGCCCGCGCGTCGACCCTCCCGCCGCCCCGCTCCACGTCGTCCCCGAGCCCGCGCGCCCAGGCCGCGACCCCCGCGAGATCCATCCCGTACGGCCGCTCCCGCCCCGACTCGGACGCCCACTCCTCGACGCCCCCGGCGCCGCGCCGCAGCAGCCGGGCCCCGCCGGTGACGTTCCCCCGGGCCGCGTGCGTGAGCCCCACGGCGAGCTGGGCGAGCCCGCGCCACAGGGCACGATCCTCGTCCGGCCCCGACTTCCAGGCATCCTCGAAGACCTCGTGCGCGTGGAACGGTTTCCCCTCGTCGAGCAGCGCCTGCGCCTCGACGACGGTCACCTCCGGCGCGCGCACGACCCCCTCGGGCTGCCGCGCCACACCGTCCGCGTCGTAGGGCAGCGGTCGCCCGAGCCCGTCCCGCGGCCGGGCGTTGCGCGCCCGCCCCTCGCCGTCCCGGTCCCGCGCGTCGGCCGTACCGCCTGAGGTTGTGTCGCTCATACGACGATTGTCCCGCGCCCGGCACCGGCTTCGGCGCACCCCCGGGCGTGGGGTAAAGTGCTGTTCGCGCGATCACACGGTTCTCCGTGGGAAGCGCACCGGGACGTGGCGCAGCTTGGTAGCGCACTTGACTGGGGGTCAAGGGGTCGCAGGTTCAAATCCTGTCGTCCCGACGGTGTGAAGGGTCTTCGCAGGCGAGAGCTTGCGGGGGCCCTTTTCGTATGGGTCGTTTCCCGTCTTCGGGGTTGAGCACGCCGCTCATCGGCGTCCTGGTCTTCGGTACGGGTGAGGGCAGGCAGTTCGCCCGGTTGCGGGACGAGGCGATCATTCGCCTGCCGCGCGGGCCGCGCCCACCAGTGCGGCGTCCCCCGTGGAGCCGGCAGGTCTTGTCGCGCGAGCTCCGGGAGGCAGTGGATCCGCGTCGGCACGCGGGTCGTCCGGCGTCCAGCCCCCGGTCACGAGACCGGTGGACAGAGCGGAGGCGACGAGGTCCCAGGAGCGGGCCATGGAGCCTCCGACGACCGGGGCGGTCGCGCCGAAGTCCAACATGCGCGGGCCCAGCGCGAGGCCCAGCCCGGTGAAGACGTCGTCCAGCGCCCACTGGGCCCGCTCCTCCCCGGCTCGGGCGCGTCCGGCGATGTCGCTCACGTCGGCGGCGGGGTCGCCGTAACGGGCGAGGATCGCCCGGCGTGAGACGGTGTCCTCCAGCGGTCGGCCATCGATCTCGGTGAGGTCCATCCGCCCCTCGGGCGGTGTGCCGGGACCGTTGTCGCAGATGCGGCCGTCGGCGAGAAACGCCGAGCCGACACCTGTGCCGAGCGTGATGCCCACGGCGCGGCGGTGCCCGCGGACGGTGCCTGCGGACCACTCGCCGGTCAGAAAGGCGTGGGCGTCGTTGTCGACGGACAGGGGCCCCTCGATGGCCAACGCCGTTGGGGTGTCCGGGAGTTGGGAGGCCACTGCCTGCCATCCCGTGTGGAGGACGGCCTGCGGTGCGGGGTCGTAGCGCGGATTGAGCCGGTACACACGGTCTCCTTTGCGGACGTGCCGAGGAGGGTGGCGCGGCGCCGCTCATTCCTTGCTCGATCCGGCGAGCATCCCGGACACCAGCGTGCGCTGCGAGAAGACGAAGAGCACCAGCACGGGCAGGATGGCGACGATGATGGCCAGGGCGAGTTCGGGGATGGTGATGTTCAGGCCGGCGCCGGCGACGGGGTTGAAGGACGGCGTCGAGGTCAGCAGTTGGTTCAGGCCCACCTGGACGGGGAACTGCTCGCTGTTCGGCACGACGAGATAGGGCAGGAAGAAGTTGTTCCAGTTGCCCACGAAGCTGAAGAACGCGACCAGTCCGACCACCGGTTTGGCGAGCGGGAGCGCGATGCGTGAGAAGAGCTGCCACTCGGTGCAGCCGTCGATGCGCGCGGCGGACAGCAGGTCCCTGGGGAGGCTGCTCCCGAAGTAGATGTAGACCAGGTACACGCCGAACGGATAGAAGGAGAACGGGAGTATCAACGCCCAGATGGTGCCGATGAGATGGAAGCGGTTGAGTTCCAGGAAGATCGGCAGCACCAGGGTGGCCTGCGGCATGATCATGGTGACCAGGGTGATCATGAGGAGCGTCTTGCGTCCCCGGAACCTCGTCAGCGCCAGCGCGTAGCCGGCCGGAACGCTGACGGCCAGTGTCAGGACGAGCGAACCGCCCGAGTAGACGGCCGAGTTGAGTAGCCACCTCGTCATGGCGCCGTCCTGGAAGGCGAACAAGTGCCGCCAGGCCGTGCCTATTTGACGGAACGACCCGAAGGAGAGCGGGTTGTCCCGCACCACTTCGCCGGCGGTCTTCGAGGGTGCCAACAGCAGCCAGATCACCGGCAGTACGAAGAACACCAGCAGCAGGGCCAGGAGGAGTGCCACGACCAGGAAGGGGAGGGCCCTGGACGGACGGACACGCCGCTTCACGGCCGTCAGGAAGAGAGGGGTCTGTGTCATTTCTCATCCAACGTGAACAGGTTCGATCGAGCGACCAGGAGCCCGGCGGCGATGAGGCCCACGGCAAGGAGGACGACGGAGATGGCGGCGGCGCCGTTGAAGTCGCCCTGCTGGAAGGCGTAGACGTACGCGAGTTGGTTCGGCGACCAGGTGGGACTCACCCTGCCGAGGCTGGCCGTCTGGAGAAGCTGGGGCTCCACGAACAACTGGGTGCCCGTCGCGAAGGCCATGATCGCCATGTAGACGATCCACTGCCGGATCATCGGGATCTGGATGTGCCAGGCGGTGCGCCAGGGCCCCGCGCCGTCCATGCGGGCGGCTTCCAGCACCTCGTCGGGGATGTTGTTCAACGCCCCGTACATTACGACCATCCAGCCGCCTGCGCCGGTCCAGAAGGCGATCAGCATGAGGATCAGCGGCAGGTTGCCGGGCGCCAGGACGGCGGCGAACGTCTTGAACCCCAGGGCGGTGAGCAGCCGCGACACCGGGCTGACATCGGGGTCCAGCATGAACAGCCAGACCAGCACGCTCGCCACTCCGGCGAGGGCACCGGGGATGTAGTACAGGAAGCGGAAGAGCGCCGAGGTGCCCGGACGCACGCGGCTGCGCAGGACCACGGCGGTCAGCACGACCAGGACGACGAGCGTCACCAGCCACATGACCAGATAGATCAGCATGTGGGCGAAGGCCGGGGCGAAGCGGTAGTCCTGGACGACCTTCACGAACTGGTTGAGCCCGGTGAACTGGCCCCGGTCGTTGGTGAGAGACAGGTAGAACGCGTACCCGGTGGGGAAGACGCCGAACGCCAGCAGCAGCAGCGCGTAGCCGGCGACGAAGAAGTAGCCCGCAGGGCCGCGGCCCTTGCGCCGCGGCGTGGTGCGGCGGCGCAAAGGGGAGACGGCGACGCGCTCGGTGTCCAGCAAGGTCACTGATCGACCACCTTGTAGCCCTGGGTCCTGGCCTCGCCGGCTATCTCCTGCTGCCAGGCCGGCAGCGTCTCCGTCAGGCTCTTTCCGGCGGTCAGAGCCGGGAGTACGACGCTGGACCAGGCGGTGGAGTCCGAGAACCTGGTGTTCGACCAGCCGGTCCACACCTCGTTCGCGGCCTGTTCGAACGGCCCGCTCACATCACTGGCGAAGTAGTCCTTGTTGGCCGGGTTGGCCAGCCAGGCCTTCGCGGCCTGGGTGTAGGCCGGATAGGTGGGCGCGGTGGCCTGGTTCTCGTCGGAGGTGGTCAGCCAGGTGACCAGGTCCGAGGACGCCTTGAGGTTGGCGCTGTGCGAGGACACCATCCACACACCGCCGCCCACGTTGCCCGTGGCAGTCGTGCTCTCTCCCTTCCACGCCAGCGGGGGCGCTGCGGCTATCTGCTTGGCCGAAGTCTTGAAGCCCGCCTTGAAGAGGTACTGGCCGTACCAGGAAGGGCCGTAGGCCATCAGGACCTTGCTGCCGCTGTTCTTGGCGAATCCCTGGCTGAAGAAGCCCTGCGTGGCGACGGCCTTGGCGCTGATCAGGTTGTCCAGCAGGGTCGCCATCCGGGTGCACTTCGGGTCCTGCAGGTCCGTGCGCAGGGTGCCGGGCTTCACCAGGCTGAACGCGGGGCACTGGCCCGACCAGAAGTACGACTCGTGGGAGTTGGTGTCGCCGACCGAGCCGACGAGGTAACCAGGGTGTTCCTTGGCGACCTTCGTGCCGAGGGCCTCGTAGTCCTCCCAGGTGGTGGGGACTTGGTAACCCCACTTGTCCATGAGGGACTTGTTGTACCAGAGGACGACCTGCGCGATGTCGTTGCGCACGCAGTAGGTGTGGCCGTTGAACTGACAGGGCGTCAGCGAACCCTTGGCGAATCCGTCCAGGGTGCTCTGCGGTACGAGCTTCTCGTCCAGGGGCGCGGCGAACGGCTGCGCGCCGGGCTTGGTGGCCTCCGACGCCCAGGTCACGTCGGTCGGCGTGCCGAACACCACGTCGGGCCACCCGCTGCCGGTCCTGTCGAACAGCTGCACCTTTGACTGGAGGTAGGTCGAGCCGTCGGCTCCGCCGTCGTACGTGACGATCTTCATCTTCACGTCGGGGTGCGACTTCTGGTACGCCTGCACCGACGGCAGCCGGGTCGAGTCGGCCCACACCGTGATCTGTGAACCGTCCTTCTGCGTGCCCGGCTTGAACGTCGGTTGGGCGGAGGAGGACTGGGTGGTGGTGCCGGCGCCGGCGCAGCCTGCCATGGCGGCCGCGGTGGCCAGGGACAGCGTGACTGCCGCCGCGCGGAGCAGCGAGTGCCGCCGGCCGGATCTCGGAGATCGGGAAGACTCCATTGTCTTGCCTTGCCTTTCTGTTCTTGCGTGGGTCAGCTCTGTTCTTGTGCCGGTCAGCGCGGCTGCTCGACGAACGGCAGGAGTGCGCTGCCGTAGCCGAAATCGAGGGGAAGGGCTATGCCGGGCCCTGTGGGGGCGTGTACCAGGCCCTGGTCGTCCACATGGCGCTCTCGGACGACGTTCACCGAGGTCACCAGGGACTCGTAGTAGGTGGTGTTGGAGATGGCCATGCACAGGTGGTGGTTGGGAAGGTCCGAACCGTGCACCTCGGCCCGCAGGCGGTAGGCGTCGGCGAGATGCGCGGTGCGCATGGCGCCGGTGACACCGCCCCGGAGGGTGGTGCCGGTCCGGACACCGAAGGTGGCGGCACCGGCCCGGATGAAGTCCGCCGCGTTCATGTGCGCTCCGTCGGAGGTCTCGGCCACCAGAAGCGGTACGTCCACGGTCTCGGCGAGCCGCTGATAGGCCGAGATGCTGAACTCGCGGATCGGCTCCTCGTACCAGAGGTAGTCGGCCTCGGAGAGTGCCCGTCCCAGCCGGATCGCGTCGGGCAGGTCGAAGCCCGCCGAGCCGTCGTACATGAGAGGGACGCTCGCGCCGACGTGCTCGCGCAGGGCCAGGCACAGTTCCGCGTCACGGCGTGCGTCGCCCCAGGCGTGCAGTTTGATACCGCGGTACCCCAGGGCCAGGCACTGGTCCGCCACGTCGAGGAACTCCGCGATGCTGGAGAACGTCGAGGTGGAGGCGTAGGCGGGGATGGCATCTCGGAAGCCGCCGAGCAGGCGCCAGACCGGCTCGCCGTGGTAGCGGCCGGCCAGGTCCCACAAGGCGATGTCGATGAGGCCCAGGGCGGGGAGCGGGAGTTCGTGGATACGGTCCAGCTCCCACACCCGGTGCCACAACCACTCCCGCTGGAACGGGTCGGCTCCGACCAGTTCCGCGCGGAAGACCCGGTCCACCAGGTCCCGCAGGGTGGAGTAGGCGCCCGGACGGGCGAACACCGCCACGCCCTCGGCTCCCTCGTCCGTCCCGATGTGCAGGACCGCGCCGTCGCCCACCGGAGCGCTTCCGCTCAGCCCGTCGCGCCAGCGGAAGGGCGGACTGGCTGCCGGAACATCGATCCGGTGTACTTCGACATGGGTGATCTTCATCCTGGCTTTCGTCTTCTGTAGGGAGAAAGGTTTCGGCTCGGAAGCGGAGTACTCGGCAGCGGAGCGCTCAGAAGCCGCCGTACGCCTGGAGCCCGTAGACGCTGCCGCCGTTCCCGCTGGAACCGGTGACGGTCAGGCGCAGGAAGCGTGCGGTGACGGGGGTGTCGGCGAAGGCATAGTTGGTCCGCGCAGTGGTGTTCTCGGCTGTGTGGTCTTCGAACGTCGACCAGTTCTGGCCGTCGGTGGAGGACTCCAGGCGGTACTTGTAGCCGCTCGTCAACTCGAAGGTGGTGACCACGGCGGAGACGGCCGTGTCCCTCCCGAGGTCGACCTGGAGCCAGGACGGGTCGGGCAGTCCCAGGCCCTGCGCCCAGCGGGTCGACAGATCGCCGTCGACCGCCTTCGCCGGGGCGTAGCCCTCCGACTCGGAGGACGCGGTCGCCGTCCTGTTCAGCGCCAGGTCGTTGTCGGCCGGGGTGGTCACCCTCGCCGCCGGGCTGGGCGCGGAGGCGTTGAGTTCGGCGTCGCGTGCCACCACGGTGAAGGAGTACTCCGTGGCGGGGGTCAGGCCGGAGACCCGCAGGGTCGTGGCGCCGGTGACAGCTATCCGCTTGCCGTCCTGGTAGACGACGTAGCTGGTCACGCCGGTGTCATCGGTGGCCGCGGGCCAGCTGACGTCCACCAGACTGGGCAGCAGCTGCTTGAAAGTGGGCTGTCCGGGAGCGGTCGGGGCCGTGTGGCCCGTGACGGTTCTGGGGGTGCCGTAGACCTGGAAGTCGTAGATGCTGCCGCCGTTCCAGTTGGATCCTGTGACGGTCAGTCGTACGAAACGGCCCGCGACCGGAGCGTCCGTGTGGGCGTAGTCGGTCGCCGCCGTGGTGTTCGCGGCGGTGCGGTCCGCGAGTGTCTTCCAGTGGACCTCGTCGGGTGACACCTCGATGCGGTACTTGTACCCGCTCGCCTTCTCGAAGGTCGTGATCGCGCCGTTCACGTCGTACGACGCACCGAGATCGACCTGGATCCAGGACGGGTCGGGCAGGCCCAGGCCCTGGGCCCAGCGTGTGGAGAGGTCTCCGTCCACCGCCCTTTGGGGAGTGTTGTCCTCCGAGTACGAAGAGGCGGTGACCGGCTTCTTCAGTGCGAGGTCGGAGCCGGAAGGCATGGTGACCTTGAGCGCCTGGCTGGCCTCGGACTCGTTGCCGGCGGCGTCACGGGCGGTGATCCTGAAGGTGTACGTTTTCCCGGCGGTCAGGCCCGGAAGGCGCACCGAGGTCGTGCCGGTGGCGCTGATCAGCTTGCCGTCGCGGTAGACGGAGTAGCCCGTGACCGCGGTGTCGTCGGTGGACGCGGCCCAGGTGAGGTCGGCGATCGTGGGGAAATCGGCGACCGCGCTCGGAGTGCCGGGCCTGCTGGGCGCCTGGTGGTCGGGGACGGCGGGGTCCGGGTCGAGGTGGCGGTAACTCGGCTGCAGGCCCGCGTTGTTGACCACGGACGCCGGCAGTTGGGCGCAGGAACCCACGGTGGTGTTGCCGCTGATGGTGCTGCCCGTGCTGTTGGCCTGGGTGGAGTAGGCGGGCTGGGTGGTGAAGTTGCCTGTGGCGTCGATGTCCATGCCGTGGTTGAGGAACAGCCACTGGTAGGCGACGTCGCACAGGGCGTTGCCGGTGTTCGTCCAGTACCGGCTGCCTTCGTCGTGGTAGATCGCGCCGTAGGCGGGCGGTGGTGTGCCGTGGATGTAGTTGCCGGCCACCACGCCGCCGGGGTTGGAGCTCAACGTGTAGATGGCGCCGCCGTCGGCCTGCGACTTCATGATGTCGTAGATCTCGTTGTCCGTGACCTCGGTGTCGCGGCTGGTCGTGGGGGTGTCCCAGATCGGAACGCCCAGATTCCCGGGGTAGTTGGTGTCGCCGCCCTGGTCGGTGAGGCCCCAGCCCCAGCCGACGGAGATGCCGGTGTAGGGCAGGTCGTAGACCTTGTTGTGGGTGATCGTGGTGTGGTCGGTGTAGCCGGCCAGGATGCCGATGGAGCCGTTGTACTGGTCGGCGACCTTGGTGACCACGTTGTTGGCGACCTCGGTGTCCTTGGTGATGTCCCGGGGGTCGTCGGGGTGGGCGTCGATCACCTCGACCCCACCGATCTGGACGCCGGTGGCAGCTATCTGGCGGAAGACGTTGCCCGTGATGTCGGTGCCCTGGGTACCGGTGTTCAGATTGAGCCCGACCGCGCCGAGATGGGTGAAGGTGTTGCCCTCGAAGCCGATGCCGTGGCCGTAGCCGACGTTGACGGCACCCGGCGTCTTCTGCCACTTCAGGCGGGTCGCGTCGAAGTCGGGGTCGTTGCCGACCATCCGGAACCCGGCCTGGCCCTCGATGAGGCCCTCGGAGGAACTGGGCGCGAGCCAGGTGGAGTAGGAGAAGGTGATGCCCCGGAAGGACACGTCGCTGACCGGAGCGGCCCTGGTGCCGTTGAGGTCCACCAGGTCCTGCACCAGCGGCACGGTGACGTTCGCGGTGGAGAGGTCCTGGCCGGCCTTGGGCATGTAGTAGATCTCGCCCTCGCCCTTGTCGAGGTACCACTCACCGGGTGTGTCCAGCAGTTCGCGGGCGTTCTCCAGCCAGGTCGGGTTCTGGATCTCCTGGCCCTGCTGGAGATGGGCGTTGTGCCAGCAGGGCTGCTGCATCGTCATCTTGTTGTCGGCGATCGACTGCACGGGGCAGCGCATCAGCTTCCAGCCCCAGGAGCTGACGACCTCCAGGTCCGAGGGACGCTTGTAGGTGTTGAGGGCGGGGTCGGTGAAGGCATAGCCGGTCGACGTCTGGCTGAAGCCGGCGGGGTTCTTGCCGCTGCGCGCCCGGGTCTCCAACTCGCCGTCCACATAGAGCTGGCGGGTGTCCATGTCGCCCACCTCGGCCTTGTAGACCTGACCCGCTCCGTCGGCCGGAACCCAGCCGGTGACCCGCTCGCCGCCGCTGATCACCGGGTGTGCGCCGGGGGCGGCCTCGTAGACGATCCTGTGTCCGTCGCGGCCGGAGTCCCGGGCGGTCAGGGCGAACGTACGGCTGAGCCGGTAGGTACCGGACATGAGCCGGACATGGATGTCGCCCTTGGCCTTCTGCTTGACGTCGCGTACGTAGTCCCGCGCGTGGTCGAGGGTCTTGAAGGGGTGTGCGGCGGTGCCCGAGCCCACGTCCCGGCCGGTCGGGGAGACATAGACATTCAGGTCCGGCGGCGGGGGAGCCGCCTGGGCCGGCACGGCGTTCAGCAGGGCTGCCACAACGGCCACCGAGCAGACGGCCGTGAAACTTCTTCGCAGCGGCGCGAAGACGCCCCTGCGCGCAGACGGATGAGACACACGTATCCAATCGCCTGAGGGAGGTTGATACCTGGGAGTCCCGGTCGTCCACCGGGACTTCAGGGCGTCGGGCGGCCCGATCGCTGTGCTGCGGCACATGCGGGGTCGGCCGGTTTTACGAGGTTGGTGCCTCCGCGGACGGCGGCGGAGTCCCGGTGCTGTCGCTCCCCGAAGGTCCCGAAGGCTCCTCGGTGGCCGCGTGAGCGTCGGGACTGAACAGCCGGTCGCGAATCTTCCTCTCGAACTGGCTCTGTGTGGTGCCGATGTGTTCCACCATCAGCCGCTCGGCGAGATCGGCCGCCCCCGCGGCGACCGCCTCCGCTATGGCCACATGCTGATGTGCGGCGACTTCCAGCGATCCGGGCACGTCACCGTGGAAGAGCAGCACGTCGGACTGGGATGCCAGGCGCCGCACGCCGGCGACGCTCGCCCTCAGGAACACGTTGTGCGAGGCGGCACCCACCGCGTCGTGGAAGGCCGCGTCCGCCTTGGCGAAGGTGTCCACGTCGTTCATCGTGGCCGCCGTCAGGGAGCTCTCCGCGCTCTCCCGGATGGCCCGGACCTCGATCGGGGTGGCGAGGGAGGCGGCACGGCGTGCTGTCTCCGACTCGATCACCTTGCGGTAGTCCAGGAGCATGCGGACGTCTTCCATGCTGGTCGGCCGGAAGTGCGAGAGTTCGTCGTCCAGCAGCCCGCCGACCGAGGCCGCGACGAAGATGCCGGCGCCTCGCCGCACCGTGAGCCGGCCGATGGCGGCCAGGACCTTCACGGCCTCGCGGGTGACGTTGCGGGATGCTCCCAGGATCTGGGCCAGGCCCTGTTCGGTGGGGAGGCGGTCGCCGGGCCGAAGGTTCTGCTGGGCGATGTGGTCCAGCAGTTGTTCCGCGACCAGTTCGTACCCCGGGCGGTAGGGATGTGACGTCGCGTCACCTTCCTTGCCGGGAGCCGGTGTTGAGTCGCCTGTCGAGTCGCCCAAGGCGAGCCCCCTCTTGCGTCACGGATTAATCAGGTTCATTTTCGGTGGCCAATATGGCATTGCCGCTGCGAGTTGGGAAGAGGTCGGACGCATCTCGGGTGGAAGTGCGGCGAAAATCCTGACGAAACACAATGAACTACGCACTTCCGCATGGGTGTTGCGCAGAATGGATCCCATCCTTAGGGTCCTGCCTGCCAGATGAAGCAGATCCTTCTCTATGCGGCATGGGCCGCGGAAGTGGGAATCTCGTGAGGGCACGCCCACTCGGTCGTACGAGCGTCCAGGTCAGCACGCTGGGATTCGGTGCCGCCCCCATCGGCAATCTCCACAGCCCGATCGGCGACTGCCAGGCACAGGCCACCCTCGAGGCCGCCTGGGACGCGGGGGTGCGCTACTACGACACCGCCCCGCATTACGGCCTCGGACTGTCCGAACGGAGGCTCGGCGATGCCCTCGTCCACCGTCCACGGACGGAGTTCACCATCTCCACCAAGGTCGGCCGACTGCTGGAACCGCACCCGGCACCCACCGGATCCGACCTGACGGCAGGAGGCTTCGCCGTACCCGACACGCTGGTCCGCCGCCCCGACTACTCACGGGACGGTGTACTGCGAAGCCTGGAAGGCAGCCTGAATCGCCTGCGACTGGACCATGTGGACATCGTCTACGTCCATGATCCCGACGACTACCTGGACGCCGCCCTCGGCCATGCCCTGCCCACGTTGACCGCTCTGCGCGACCAAGGCGTCATCGGCGCCGTCGGTGTCGGCGCGAACACGGTCGCCCCACTGCTGCGCATCGTCGCGGAGGCGGAGGTCGACGCCGTCATGGTGGCCGGGCGGTGGACCCTTCTCGACCGTACCGCTCGCCCCTTGCTGGACGCGTGCGCCGAGCGTGGGGTCGCGGTGGTGGCCGCCGCACCGTTCAACTCGGGTCTGCTGAGCCGCACTTACCCCGCGAGTGACGCCACCTTCGACTACGGCCCCGCCTCGGAATCGGCACTGCGTCGTGCTCGGCTTCTTGCCGCGGTGTCCGCTCGACACGGCACATCACTCCCGCACGCCGCCCTGCGGTTTCCGCTGCGCGACCCCCGCGTGGCCTGTGTGGTCGCGGGTTTCCGTACCTCTGAGGAGGTCGTGTCCGCTGCTCGCTGGACCGCCACCGAACTGACCGAGGAAGCATGGCTGGACCTCGACACGGCAGCCGCACGGGCGGCGGAAGTCCCGCCCTCGTAGCAGCGGCTGAAACGGCATGACGTGGAGTCGGAGATCGGTGAAAGGTGGTGTGCGAGGCGACGAGGCTGTCCGGTGGAAGCCTGAGCGCAAAGACTCCTGCCACCCTCAATCCCCTTTGGGGACCAGCGTCTCGGGGACCAAGCCGGCGAGCACGACGCGGTCCGTGTCCACGATCGACCAGCCTGGCGCGCCCGCCCCGCGATTGTCGGCCGTTCACGATACGTCCACTATTTGCAGAGTTCCGCAAGAAACTTACAGCTGCTTGCGTGATTCATTCTTTACTTCGTCGGAATCTAGCGGGGTGGATGGGGTCTCTGTACGGTCGGGGCGCCGGTCTCCCCCCACTCCGTGAAGGAGCCTCACATGCTGACGATCCTCAGACCCCGGCGACTGGCGGTGGCCGCCGTCGCCGCGGTCGGTGCGCTGTGCGTGTCCGTTTTACCGGCCGCCGCCACACAGCAGGCGCCGCCGATCAAGGTCGCAGCGAGCGCGGCGGCGAGCGCCGCGGCAGGTGCGACGACGCCGTTCTCCGTCTACGAGGCCGAGGGCGGAACGCCGGGCGGGGGCGCGGCCGTCCGGTCGCTGACCTCGGCGCCGACGACGCAGTACTCAAGCGCCGCGTTGGAGGCCTCGGGCCATTCCTATGTCCACCTGGATGGCACGGGCCAGTCGGTGCAGTGGACGAACACCACCGGGCAGCCGATCTCCTTCCTCAACGTCCGTGCCAGCATTCCGGATTCGGCGTCCGGCGGTGGTGAGACCGGCACGCTGAACCTGTACGTCAACGGCGTGTTCCGGCAGGCGCTGAACCTCAACTCCCGGCAGAGCTGGGTGTACGAGGGCAACGGCAACTACAACACGAGCGACGACCAGAACCCGGCCGACGGCGACCCGAGGGTCTTCTGGGACGAGTCGCACACCTTCGTCACCGGGTCCCCGATCCCGGCGGGCGCCACGTTCTCGCTGCGGAAGGACTCCGACAACAGCGCGTCCTTCTACGACGTGGACTCCCTCGACGTGGAGAACCCGCCGGCGCCGCTGACGCAGCCGGCGGACTCGATCTCGATCACGAGCTGCGGTGCGGTGGCGGACGACAATCCGACCAACGGCGCGGCCGACAGCCAGTCCGTGGACAGCCGGGCCGCCATCCAGAGCTGCGTCGACCAGGCCCAGTCGCAGGGCAGGACCCTGTGGATTCCGCAGGGCACCTTCTACGTGAAGGGCACCGCCGGACTGAACGCGCAGGGGATCACCATCGCGGGCGCGGGCCTCTGGTACAGCACGGTCTACCGTGACGTCCCGGTCCCCAACAGCACACCGCTGGCAGCCCTGTTCGACCTGACCTCGTGCACTGTGCGCAACTTCCACATCGACGCCAACGCCGTCAGCCGGAGCACCATCGGCGGGGACGGCGGCGCGATGGACACCACCGGCACCAACTGGCTGGCCGACGGCATCTGGACCCAGCACACCATGTCGGGCTTCTGGGCCTCCGGCACCGGCGGAACGGTGAAGAACAGCAGGCTGACGTCGATCTGGGCCGACGGGATCAACGTCAACAACGTGTCGCTGGGCGCGGACACCGGGAACGACCTGATGGTCACGAACAACTTCGTCCGCGGCACCGGGGACGACGCGATCGCCATCAACTCGGTGGCCTACAACACCAACAGCGACGGTTCCCAGACCCAGTACAAACCGATGAGCGATGTCACCGTCAGCGACAACACCTCGATCGCGCCGTGGGGCGGCAAGGGCATCGGGATCTACGGCGGCAGCGGCCACCAGGTCAAGGACAACTACATCAGCGACACCGCCCGCTACATCGGTCTGGGCGCCGGGCGCTTCGGTGTCAACGGCAGCGACCTGCTGTCCGCGACCGTGACCGGCAACACCGTGGTCCGCTCCGGCGGCAACGCCTACAGCCAGGGCCAGCCCGCCCTGCACATCGGCAACGGCGGCGACGGGCAGAACACCGGGACCGTCGACAAGGTCACGGTGACCGGCAACACCGTCACCGACTCCCTCTACGACGGGATCGCCTTCTCCACCTCGACCAACACCCTGCTGCAGGACAACACGGTCAGCGATCCCGGCCGCAACGGCATCGCGATCTCGCCGCCGTTCTACTCCGCGCCCACCGGCTCCGCGACGATAACCGGCAACACGGTCACGGGACTTGGCTCCGACACCTCGGCCTTCGTCAACAACTCCACCGGTTTCGTCGCGACGTTGAGTGACAACCACTGGCCGCCGGCCGCTCCCGAGGGCCCCTACGGAGGCACCCCCGCCGCCGTACCCGGCACGGTGCAGGCGGAGAACTACGACACCGGCGGCCAGGGCGTCGCCTACAACGTCACCTCTGTCAACGGCAACGCCAACTCCTACCGCGCCGACGGCGTGGACCTCGACAACACCTCGGACACAGGCGGCGGTTACAACCTGGGCTGGACCGGCGCCGGACAGTGGTTCCGCTACACCGTGGACGTCGCCACGGCCGGCACCTACACCCTCGACCTCCGCGTCGCGGCCCCGTCCGCGGTGACCGGCGCGCTGCACCTGTCGGACGACTCCGGCACGAACCTCACCGGAGCGGTCGACCTGCCCGCCACCGGCGACTGGCAGACCTGGGGCACCGCGACCGCCCACGTGACCCTGCCCGCCGGCCGGCAGATTCTGACGCTCGATCAGGACAGCGGCGGCTGGAACATCAACAACTTCAGCTTCGCCGCGGGGAGTAGCTCACCGTCGGCCACCCTGACCGCGTCTCCGGGATCACTCACCTTCGCCGACCAGGCGGTGAACACGACCAGTGCCGCGCAGAGCGTCACGGTCACCAACTCCGGTACCGCCACTGCGTCGTTGACCGGGGTCACCGCCGGGGGTGACTTCGCCCAGACCAACACCTGCGGTACCTCCCTGGCGGCCGGAGCGAACTGCACCGTCTCCGTCACCTTCGGACCCACCGCCTCCGGCACCCGCACCGGCACCCTCGCCCTGACCGGCAACCAGTCCAACAGCCCCACCACGGTGGCCCTTTCGGGCATCGGCACCGACACCGCCGGGACCGATCTCGCCGCCGGCAGGCCCACCGGCGAGTCCAGCCACACCGACGTGTACCCGTCGTCGAACGTGACGGACGGCAACCAGGGCTCCTACTGGGAGAGCGCCAACAACAGGTTCCCGCAGTGGGTCCAGGTCGACCTGGGCTCGGACCGGAGCGCCTCCCGCGTGGTCCTGCAACTCCCCGCGGGCTGGGGCGCCCGCACCCAGACCCTGACCCTCGCAGGCAGCACCGACAACGCCACCTTCACCGCCCTGAAGTCCTCGGCCGCCCACACCTTCGACCCGGGCACCAAGAACACCGTGACGCTCACCTTCCCCGCCGCCACCGAGCGCTACTTCCGCGTCACCATCACCGCCAACACCGGCTGGCCCGCGGGTCAGTTGTCCGAATTCCAGGTCTGGAACGCCTGACCCCGCCCTCCTCCTGACCCACCCTCCCCATGGTGCCGCCGGACAACCCGTCCGGCGGCACCATCGTGTGCGGACACCTGAGATCTTGCGGGATCCAATTTTGTTTGTTGCAAAGCTCTGTCCAGATATTGCGTGATCATGTCAACGATATTACGGTCCCCCATGCATCGTCATCAACCCCCCGTCTCCCCTCCCTCTCTGGCGGCACCAGCGCGACTGTTCCGGCATTTCATTACGTAAGGAGTGGCACGTGTTCCATTCCATCCGAGATCTGAGACGAGCCCTCGTCTGCGGGGTCAGCACCGTGATGCTGGCCGCCGTAGGCGTCTTCGCTCTGGCTGTTCCACCCGCTGCGGCGGCATCCACCGCCACCGGCGGCAGCGGCGCGAGCCTGCCGTACGTCGAGGTGCAGGCGGAGAACTCCGCCACCAACGGCTCGTCCATCGGCCCGAGTTACACCCAGGGCCAGTTGGCCGACGAGGCGTCGTACCGCAAGGCGACGACGCTGCAGGGCACCGGCCAGTACGTCACGTTCACCACGCCGGTGGCGACCAACTCGATCAACTTCCGGTACAGCATCCCCGACACCTCGGGCGGCTCGGTCTACACCGCCGCGCTGTCGCTGTACGTCAACGGCGTCAAGCAGCCCGACTTCACCCTGACCAACGCCTACAGCTGGTACTACGGCAGCTACCCCTTCACCAACACGCCGGGC
This sequence comes from Streptomyces sp. NPDC058469, assembly GCF_042721125.1. Taxonomy (NCBI): domain Bacteria; kingdom Bacillati; phylum Actinomycetota; class Actinomycetes; order Kitasatosporales; family Streptomycetaceae; genus Streptomyces; species Streptomyces sp. NPDC058469. The sequence continues at coordinate 22,744 of NZ_JBHXME010000071.1, read as the reverse complement.
AGCAACCCGCACCACTTCTTCGACGAGGCCCACCGCCTGTTCTCCACCACCTATCCGGCGGGAACGACCTTCAAGCTCCAGGTCGACGCGGGGGATACCGCCTCCTCGTACACGCTCGACTTCGCCGACTTCGAGCAGGTCGGCGCCGCCCTCACCGCACCCTCCGGGGCGGTGTCGGTGACCAGCAAGGGCGCCGACGCGACCGGCGTGGCCGACGCGACCAGCGCGTTCAACGCCGCGATCAGCTCGGCAGGACCCGGTGGCACCGTGTGGATCCCGCCGGGCACCTTCAACATCCCCGGCCACATCAGCGTCAACAACGTCACGATCGCCGGCGCCGGCATGTGGTACTCGACCGTCACCGGCACGGCCCCCGGCTTCTACGGCAACTCCGCGCCCAACGCGAGCACCGACGTGCGCCTGCAGAACTTCGCGATCTTCGGCAACGTGCAGGAACGCGACGACAGCGCCCAGGTCAACGGCATCGGCGGCGCGATGAGCAACTCGACCGTCTCCAGTGTGTGGATCGACCACATGAAGGTCGGCGCCTGGATGGACGGGCCGATGGACGGCCTGACATTCACCGGCATGCGCATCCGGGACACCACCGCCGACGGCATCAACTTCCACGGCGGCGTCACCAACTCGAAGGTGACCAACAGCGAGATCCGCAACACCGGCGACGACGGCATCGCCACCTGGGCGGACTCCGGTATCGGCGCCGACGCCAACGACACGATCTCCAACAACACCGTGTCACTGCAGATCCTCGCCAACGCCATCGCGATCTACGGCGGCCACGACAACACCGTCAGCGGCAACCGCGTGGTGGACACCGGCATCGCCCAGGGCGGCGGCATCCACGTGGGGCAGCGCTTCACGTCGACGCCGGTCGGCACCACCACGATCTCCGACAACACCATGGTCCGGGCCGGCAGCCTCGACCCCAACTGGCAGTTCGGCGTGGGTGCGTTGTGGTTCGACGGCAGCCAGGGCGCGATCACCGGCCCGATCAACGTGACCAACGCGCTGATCCAGCAGAGCCCCTACGAAGCCGTCCAGTGGGTCGAGGGCACCATCAGCGGGGTCAACCTCAACAACGTGACCATCGCGGGCACCGGAACCTTCGCCTTGCAGGAACAGACCGGCGGCGCCGCCAAGTTCACCAACGTCACGGCTACCGGCGTCGGTTACTCGTCCCCGGTGTACAACTGCTCGGGCGGCAACTTCGTCATCACCGACGGCGGCGGCAACTCCGGCATCAGCGGCACGCCGTACTGCGGCGGTTGGCCCGCTCCGGTCTTCCCGCCCTACCCGTCGGAGGGCGTCACGGCCACCCCCGGCGCGCTCAACTTCGGTTCGGTAGCGACCGGTTCGACGAGCACCGCACAGACCGTGACGGTCTCCAATCCGACCAACACCGCCGCGTCCGTCTCGGCGATCTCCACCAGCGGCGACTACGCCCAGACCAACACGTGCGGCTCGTCGATCGCGGCGAACGGCTCGTGCACCGTCAGCGTGAAGTTCACGCCGACGGCGACCGGCAGCCGTAACGGCGCGCTGACCGTCAACGCGGGCGGGACCACCAACACGGTCAGCCTCTCCGGTACCGGCACCGCGCCGGGGCCGGTGCTGAACACCGATCCGGCGAGTCTGTCCTTCGCCGCCACGGTGGTCGGCTCGTCGGCCACCGCGCAGACGGTGACGGTGACGAACTCGGGCACCGCGTCGGCGACCGTCTCGGCCGTCGCGGCGACCGGTGACTTCAGCCAGACCAACAACTGCACAACCCTCGCGGTCGGCGCGTCCTGCACGGTGAACGTCGGGTTCAAGCCCACGGCGGGCGGATCGCGCGCGGGCAACCTGACCGTCACCAGCAACGCCAACAACAGCCCGACCACCGTCTCCCTGACCGGCAGCGGCATCGACAGCACCACCAACATCGCCGCCGGGCGCCCGGCGGCGGCGAGTTCGAGCAGCAGTCCGTACGTCGCCTCGAACCTCACCGACACGGACGCGTCGACGTACTGGGAGGGCACGCTCGGTTCGTTCCCGCAGTGGGCCCAGGTCGACCTCGGCCAGAACTACAGCGTCGGCAAGGTCGTGCTCAAACTCCCGCCGGCGACTGCGTGGTCGGCTCGTACGCAGACTCTGTCGGTGCAGGGATCCATGGACGGTTCGAGCTTCTCGACGGTCAAGGCCTCGGCCGGGTACACCTTCGATCCGAGCACCGGCAACACGGTGACCATCACGTTCAGTGCCGCCACGGCGAGATACGTGCGGGTCAACATCACCGCCAACACGGGCTGGAACGCTGCCCAGTTGTCGGACTTCGAGGTGTTCCCGAGCGGCGGCGGCTCCTCGTCGGCGACCCTGGCGGCCGACCCGACGTCCTTGTCGTATCCCACCCAGGCGCTCAACACCGCCAGCGGTGCGAAGACGGTCACGGTGACCAACACCGGAACCGCCGCCGCGACCGTCTCCGGTATCACCGTCACGGGCGACTTCGCGCAGACCAACACCTGCGGGACGTCGATCGCGGCGAACGCCTCCTGCACGGTGAGCGTCACGTTCACACCCACCGCGTCCGGCACCCGCGCCGGTGATCTCAGCATCGCCAGCAACGCGTCGAACGGCACAACTACGGTCGCGCTGACCGGCGTTGGTGCCGGCACGGTGAGCAGGAACATGGCGGCCGGCGCGTCCACGACCGAGTCCAGCCACACCGACGTGTACGCGGCGTCGAACGTGACGGACGGCAACCAGGGCAGCTACTGGGAGAGCGCCAACAACGCCTTCCCGCAGTGGGTGCAGGTGGACCTCGGTTCCGCTCAGAGCGCCGGCCGGGTCGTCCTCCAACTCCCCGCAGGCTGGGGCGCCCGCAACCAGACGCTGTCCCTGTCGGGCAGCACCGACGGCTCCTCCTTCACCACCCTCAAGTCGTCGGCGACGTACACCTTCGACCCGACCACCAACAACACGGTCACCCTCACGTTCACCGCGACCACCCAGCGATACCTCCGGGTGAACATCACGGCGAACAACGGCTGGCCGGCCGGTCAGATCTCGGAGTTCCAGGTCTGGAACAGCTGATCCGAGCCGGTTGACCCGACCCGATGGTGTCGCCGGGCGCGAGCGCGTTCACGCCCGCGCCCGGAGGCACCGACCACCGAAGAGGAGTCCGGAGGAGTCCACATGGGTGTCACACGCAGAGTCTTCTTGAGGGCCGCGATCGCGGCCACCGCGGTGGGAACCACGGGAGCGGCCGAGACCGTGCTCGCCCCCACCGCGTCGGCGGCCGGCGCGCCGGGCGACGTCGTCGGCAAGATCACCGTCGGCTACCAGGGCTGGTTCGCCTGTACCGGCGACGGCGCGCCCATCAACGGCTGGTGGCACTGGACCCAGAACTGGAGCCAGCCGCCGTCCCCGACCAACACCGGCATCAGCTGCTGGCCCGATGTGCGGGAGTACACCAACACCTACCAGACGTCGTACGCCGCCCTGGGCAACGGCCAGCCCGCCAAGCTGTTCTCCTCCTACGACCAGCAGACGGTGAACACCCACTTCCTGTGGATGCAGCAGAACAACATCGACACGGCAGCCCTGCAACGCTTCAACCCCACCGGCGGCGAGGGCCCCACCCGCGACGCCATGGCGACCAAGGTGCGCAGCGCCGCCGAGTCGTACGGCCGGAAGTTCTACATCATGTACGACGTCTCCAACTGGACGAACATGCAGTCCGAGATCAAGACGGACTGGACGAACAAGATGTCCGCGCACACCGTGTCCTCGGCGTACGCGAAGCAGAACGGCAAGCCGGTCGTCTGCGTCTGGGGCTTCGGCTTCAACGACCCCAACCACCCCTTCACCGCCGACGCCTGCCTCGACGTCGTCAACTGGTTCAAGGGACAGGGCTGTTACGTCATCGGCGGCGTCCCGCGCGAATGGCGGACCGGCACCGGGGGCTCACAGCCCGGTTACCTGGGTGTCTACCACGCCTTCAACATGATCTCGCCGTGGATGGTCGGCGCCATCGGCAACGTGACCGAGGCCGACAACGCCTACACCACCTACACCGTCCCCGACCAGGCCGACTGCAACGCCAACGGCATCGACTTCCAGCCCTGCGTCCTGCCCGGCGACGTCTCCGGCCGGCAGCGCGCGCACGGCGACTTCATGTGGCGGCAGTTCTACAACATGGTGCGGGCCGGGGTGCAGGGCATCTACATCTCCATGTTCGACGAGTACAACGAGGGCAACCAGATCGCCAAGACCGCCGAGACCCAGGCGTGGGTGCCCACCAACTCCGGGTTCCTCGCCCTCGACGAGGACGGCACCGCCTGCTCCTCCGACTACTACCTGCGCCTCACCGGTGACGGCGGCCGCATGCTCAAGGGCCAGCTCGCGCTGACCCCGACTCGCCCCACCCAGCCGGTAGTTCCGACCAGTGGTGACACCGCACCGCCCGCCGCGCCGGGTGCCCTGACCGTCACCGGGCACACCAGCGACTCCGTCTCGCTGACCTGGAACACGTCGACCGACAACGTCGGCGTGAGCGGCTACCGAGTCCTGCGGGTGTCCGGCTCGACCAGTACACAGGTGGGTACGACCAGTTCAACCTCCTTCACCGTCACCGGACTTGGCGCGTCCACCGGGTACACCTTCGACATCGTCGCCTACGACGCGGCGGGCAACGTGTCGCAGCCCTCCAACCAGGTCACCGTCACCACCGACGCCCCGTCCAGCACCACCAACTTGGCGCTCCACCGCCCCACTTCGGAGAGCAGCCACACCCAGTCGTACGCCTCGGGCAACGCGACCGACGGTGACACGAACACCTACTGGGAGTCCGCCAACAACGCCTTCCCGCAGTGGCTCCAGGTCGATCTGGGCGCCGCGACCGGCGTCAAGCGGATCGTCCTGAAACTTCCCCCGGCCACCGCCTGGGCCACCCGTACCCAGACGATCTCCGTCCAGGGCGGCACGGACGCCGGCACCTCCACCCAGCTCCTCGCCCAGGCGGGCTACACCTTCGACCCGGCGACCGGCAACACCGCGACCCTCACGCTGCCCTCCACGGTCACCACCCGCTACGTACGACTCAACATCACCGCGAACAATGGCTGGCCGGCCGCGCAGGTCTCGGAGTTCCAGGTCTTCGGCGCCTGACTCCTTTACATCCGATGGATGGGGGGTGTCGTCAGGCCCACCCCCGATCCGGTCCTCAGGCCCAGGGACCGTGAGTGCCGTCGGCGGCAGGATTCATGACGTACCGAATCCACCACACGGAACTCCGGGGGACCCCATGAACGAAATGTCGGCCAGGCGTCTGGCGGGCGGTGCGGGCATCGCCGCCGCCGTCGCTCTCATCGTCGAAGTGCCCCTGTACTTCGTCTACTCGGGCCCGCCGCCGGACGCCAACGTGCTGGCGCGGCTGCTGATCGGGATCGTCGCGCTGGCGTTCCTGCTCGTGTTCGTGACCGCGTTCCGCGAACTGGTGAAACGCGTGAACCCGGACTACGAGTGGGCCGGTTCGATGGCCTTCACGGCGGGGCTGGTCTACACGACGATCACGCTGGTCTCCAGCGGACTGGAGGCCGGCGCGGTCATCGCCGCCGACCATCCGATCGACCCGACGATCGACGTCAGCGGCACCTACATCCTCTACGGGTCGATCTCCCGGCTGATGCTGGCGTTCTTCCTGACCGCGCTGGGCTTCGCCGTCTCCCGCACGCAACTGCTGCCGCGCTGGACCGCCAGGTCGGCCTATGTCCTGGCCGGGATCAACCTGGCCTTCGTGCCGTCCCTGTTCTTCGGGAACACTCCCGCGCATTTCTACGCGGCGAACGGCTGGGGCACCACCGCCCTGATGGGCGCGATCCTCAGCTACTGGTTGCTGGCCCTGGGCATCTCCACCTACCGCAGCGCGAGGGCACCCGCGTTGCAACCCTGACAAATGCCCTGACAGCCGCACTGGCAGCCGTAACGACAGGGGTGTCCGGTGCGGGCCCGATACCCAGGGTGGGTATGGTGGCGTCATGGCCCGTCCCGAGCAGCCCGTAGGACCGCACCGTCGCGTGCGGTCCTACGGGCTGCTCGTTGCCGTCCTGCTGTTCGGCCTGCTCGGGATGCACGGCCTCGGGCCCGTTCCCATGGCCGACTCCGCGCATGGGCATGCCGGGATGGCGACGACGGTGGCGACGGGCGAGAAGGCGTCGATGCCGGACGCCTGTGATCACGGCTCGGGCGACTGCGGCGGCAGCCACATGGCGCACGCCGACGCGACCTGCGCCTCCGCGTCCGTCGCCGGTGCCCCGGCCGTGATTCCGGTGCTGCAACCCGATGTGGCGGCCTGCGCCGAGGTACCGGACGGGCGTACGTCCGGGACGGGCAGTGGTCCCGACGGGGGCCGGGCCCCGCCCTCGCTCGCCGAACTCCAACTCCTGCGGATCTAGAGCAACCTGCGCGACACGTCACCGTGCGCGCATCGGCATGCCCTGAACGGATCCACACACCAGGAGTTCCACCATGACCGCACAGCGCAGGTTCGTCCGTCGTACCGTTCTCGCCGTCACCGCCTCGGTGGCCGCCCTCACGCTCGCCGCGTGCGGCAACGACGGCGGCGGCAAGGCGAGCAGCGGGACCGCGACCGCCACCGCGACCGGCGGCCACAACGCCGCGGACGTCTCCTTCTCGAAGGAGATGATCCAGCACCACCGCCAGGCCGTGGAGATGGCCGGACTGGCCGCCGGCCACGCCTCCTCGGCGCAGGTCAAGAGCCTCGCCACGAAGATCAAGGGCGCCCAGGCCCCGGAGATCAAGACCATGTCCGGCTGGCTCACCTCGTGGGGCGAGCAGGTTCCCCAGGACATGTCCGGCATGGACTCCGGCATGGGTCACGACATGTCGTCGTCCGCCACGCCCGGCATGATGAGCGACGCCGACATGGGCAAACTGGAGAAGGCCTCCGGCGCCGACTTCGACACCATGTTCCTCACCATGATGGTCGAGCACCACGAGGGTGCCATCGACATGGCCAAGACCGAGAAGGCGGACGGCAGTTACACCCCCGCCACCACTCTCGCGGCCGACGTGATCACGGCTCAGAGCGCCGAGATCAAGCAGATGAACAAGATGCTTGGCAAGAGCTGACGGCACCGTCCAAGAGGTGGGTGGGGCCGATCGGCCCCACCCACCGCGTCAACTCAGGCCTCCTCCGCGGCCTCGCGCCGTCGCCGCTGCTCCTCGAACAGCCGGAGGAACTCCTTCGCCTGTTCCTCCGCCACGCGGCGCTGCTCGGTCTCCTCCTCGTTCAGTACCCGGTACTCGTCGAACACGCCCTCCTCGCGGAGCTGCTCCTCCTGGACGGCGGTGGGGAGTTCGGGGTCGGGGTCGGAGGGGCGCGGGCTCTCGGGACCGTCGGGGCCGACGCGGACGAGGCGTTCTACGCGCACGATCCGCGTCCGGCATCCGTCGATCACGATCTCGTCGCAGCGCTCGTCGTCGATCCGGTCGGCCAGCCGCCCGTACTCGGCCCGGGTCTCGTCGTCGAGCTTCTCCATGACCGGCGCCATCACCCGCAGATAGGTGGTGAGCGTGTCCCGCGACCCCTGCGGGCTCGCGTTCGTCATCTGCCTCGGCGCCCAGTGGCCGTCCGAGAACTCGGCCGCGGTGAACTCGGCGGGCAGCAGCACACCCCCGGGATGCGTCTCCACGGCGCGCAACGAGTCCTTCCGTACGGCGGAGGGAGCCGTGCCCGGGGCCTGGACCAGCGACAGCAGCTCCATCCGCAGGATGCCCTCGGACATGCCCGTCGGGGTGAACGGGTCGATCACGAATCCCTTGGTACGGCCGCGGTATTCGTGACCGTGCCCGACCTTCGCCGGATCGGGGTCCGACGGCCGGGGCGGCTCCGGTCCCGTCGGGCCCATCCGGATGAACTGGTCCCCCCGCACGATCCGGAACCGGCGGCCGAGCACCGTGAGTTCGTTCAGGGCCTCCCAGTCCAGCCGCTCCGCGTTCCGCTGCCACTCCTGCTGTGCCGCCGTGTCGCCCGCGTCACCGGCGTCCCGCGCCCGTTCGCGGAAGGTCATGGCCAGGGTGTCGCGGGAGCCCTGCGGGTAGGAGCTGGAGAAGAGGGAGATGATCTGCCAGCCACCGGTCTCCAGTTCCTCGGCCACACCGAACACCGGGCCACCACCGCCGAGGACGTTCGGATAGGCCTTGCGGGCCTGCCACGCCTCCACGTCCGCGAGGGCCGCCGCCGGGGCGTCCGGCAGGGCCTCCATCCTGATCATCCGGTATCCGGGAACCTGATCACCGTGCTCAGACATGCTTCCAGCATGCCCGGACCCCGGGACGGTACGCGACGAATCAACGCAACCGGCACACCAGTTGGGCTCGTGGGGCACAGGTTCCGGCCAGGCGTCTCGCGCTCCGGGGTGATAGACGTCGGACATGACCAACTCGATCGCCCCCTCCCGTCCGGCCGGTGTCCGATGACCGCGGGCGCCGACACCCCCGACCGCCGGGGCCGCACCGGCCTGGACCGCACCGGCCTCGACCTGACCGGCAACCCCCGCGTCAAGGTCCGCGACGTGACCCTGCTGTCCAGCCACTGGTACGTCGAGCGGACCACGACCTTCGACTTCCGGCACGCCGACGGCACCTGGACCACCCAGGAACGCGAGACCCACGACCGCGGCAACGGCGCGACCCTGCTCCTCTACGACGCCGAGCGCGAAACGGTCCTGCTCACCCGCCAGTTCCGCTTCCCCGTGTACGTCAACGGCCACCCCGACGGCATGCTCGTCGAGACACCGGGAGGACTCCTCGACGACGAGGACGAGCACCCGGAGGAGGCTGTTCGGCGCGAGGTGGTGGAGGAGACCGGGCACACCGTGGGGGAGGTGGAGCACGTCTTCGACGTCTACATGAGTCCGGGGTCGGTCACCGAACGCATCGGTTTCTACGCCGCCTCCTACGGCCCCTCGACCCGCACGCACGAGGGCGGGGGACTCCAGGAGGAGGGCGAGGACATCGAGATCCTCGAACTGCCCTTCCGCAGAGCCCTGGAGATGATCCGCACCGGCGAGATCGCCGACGCCAAGACGATCATGCTGCTCCAATGGGCGGCGCTGGACGGGCCGTTCGCCAAGTAGCCGCCTGGGGCCTTGACTTGAAGTGCGCTTCAAGAGGAAGACTCCCGTTCGCGCCCGGAGTACCGGGTGCGAACGGGAGGGACCACCATGAAGTACCGCACGATAGGCACCGATCCGGCGCACCGCCGTGAGGTGAGCGTGCTCGCGCTCGGCGCGATGCTGTTCGGCTCCCGCACCGACGAGGAGACCTCCTTCGCCGTACTCGACCGCTATGTCGAGGCCGGGGGGAACTTCATCGACACGTCGGACAACTACGCCTTCTGGACCGACGGGAGCCAGGGCGGCCAGAGCGAGAAACTGCTCGGACGGTGGCGGCGCAGCCGCGGCATCGGCGACGAGATCGTGATCGCCACCAAGCTCGGCGCCCGCCCCCTGGCACCCGGCACCGGGTTCGCCGACAACCCGGAGGGCCTGTCCGCGAAGGTCATCCGCGAGTCGGCCGAGCGCAGCCGCGAACGCCTCGGCGTCGACAAACTCGACCTGCTGTACGCGCACATCGAGGACCGGAGCGTTCCGCTACAGGAAACCGTAGAAGGGTTCGCCGAGTTGGTCGCCGAGGGCACCGTCGGTCTCCTGGGCGTCAGCAACCACGCCGCCTGGCGCGTGGAACGGGCCCGCGCGCTCGCCGCCGCGGCCGGCCTGCCCGGCTACGAGATCCTCCAGTACCAGCACAGCTATCTGCGCCCCCGGACGGACGTGCCGTCGGACCTCTTCCCCGACGGCAGCCTCGGCAGCGCCGGCCCGGACCTGCTCGGTTACCTGCGTGCCGAGCCCGCCCTCACCCTGGTCGCCTACTCACCTCTGCTGGCGGGCGCCTACACACGCGAGGACAAACCCCTGCCCGCCGACTACGACCACCCGGGCACCCCCGCCCGCCTCGCCGCGCTGCGGGAGGTGGCGAAGGAGACCGGGGCGAGTGTCAACCAGGTCGTCCTGGCCTGGCAGTTGGGCGGTCCGCTGCCGATCGTCCCGCTCGCGGGCGCGTCGTCGGTCGCCCAGTTGGAGGAGAACCTCGCGGCCGTGGACCTGGAACTGACGGCGGAGCAGCGGGAGTTCCTGGACTCCGCCGGGACGGTCAGGGCCTGACCAGCAACTGGAAGTCGAACGCGTACCGCGACGCCCGGTAGATGTGCGTGCCGTACTCGACCGCCCGCCCCGTGTCGTCGTAGGCCGTGCGCTGCATCGTGAGCAGTGCCGCGCCCTCCTTCTCGTCGAGGCGGGTGGCCTCCGCCGGGGTGGCCGAGCGGGCGCCTATCGTCTGGCGGGCGCTGTGCAGGGTGATGCCGGCGGTGCGCAGCATCCGGTACAGGCCCGTCGACTCCAGCCGGGCGGTGTCGAGTTGGAGCAGGTTCGACGGGAGGTAGTTGCACAGGAACGCCACCGGCTGGCCGTGCGTGGAGCGCAGCCGTTCCAGGAGGGTGACCTCGCTGCCCTCCGGGACACCGAGGGCGGCCGCGACATCCGCGGTCGCGGGCACACCCTCGTTGCGCAGGACCTCTGTGGTCGGGCCCTGCCCCGCCGACTCCAGGTCGTCGTAGAGACTGCTGAGTTCCAGCGGCCTCTTGACCTGGCTGTGCACCACCTGCGTGCCGACCCCGCGCCGCCGGACCAACAGTCCCTTGTCGACAAGGGACTGGATGGCCTGGCGGACGGTGGGGCGGGACAGTCCGAGGCGTACGGACAGGTCGATCTCGTTGCCCAGGAGGTTGCCCGGAGCGAGGGTCCCGTGCTCGATCGCCGCCTCCAGCTGCTGTGCGAGCTGGTAGTACAGCGGCACCGGACTGTTGCGGTCCAGCGCGAAATGCAGGGCATCGAGCGGGGACCCGTTCGCGGCACGCGAGTAGCCACCGGTCTTCGCCACAGGGGCACCTCCTCACGGATCGTGACGGATTGTCAGGAGTTGCTGGGGAAACCGAGGTTGATGCCACCGTCGGCCGGGTCCGGCCAGCGGGTGGTGATCACCTTGCCCTGCGTGTAGAAGGCGACGCCGTCGTTGCCGTAGACGTGGAGGTCCCCGAAGAGGGAGTCCTTCCAGCCGCCGAAGGAGTGGTAGCCGACGGGCACCGGGATCGGCACGTTCACGCCGACCATGCCTGCCTTGACCTCCATCTGGAAGCGGCGGGCGGCGCCGCCGTCCCGGGTGAAGATCGCGGTGCCGTTGCCCCAACGGGAGCTGTTGATCAGGGTGATGGCCTCGTCGTAGGACTCGGCGCGGACGACGACCAGGACCGGGCCGAAGATCTCGTCCTTGTACGCGTCCGCGGTCAGCGGCACCTTGTCGAGGAGGGAGACGCCGAGGAAGAAGCCGTCCTCGTGGCCGTCGACCGAGAAGCCGGTGCCGTCCACGACGACCTCGGCGCCCTGCTCGGCGGCCGACGCGACGTACGAGGCGACCTTGTCGCGGTGCTCGCGGGTGATGAGCGGGCCCATCTCGCTCGCCGGGTCGTTGCCGGGGCCGATGCGCAGGTTGCCGGCGCGCTCGGCGATCTTGGCGACCAGCTCGTCACCGGTGTCGCCGACCGCGACCACGACCGAGACGGCCATGCAGCGCTCGCCGGCCGAGCCGTAGGCCGCGTTGATCGCCTGGTCGGCGGCGAAGTCCAGGTCGGCGTCGGGCAGGACGAGCATGTGGTTCTTGGCGCCGCCGAGGGCCTGTACGCGCTTGCCGTGCTCGACTGCCTTGAGCTGGATGTACTTCGCGATCGGCGTCGAGCCGACGAAGGAGACGGCCTCGATGTCCGGGTGCTCCAGGATGCGGTCGACGGCGACCTTGTCGCCCTGCACGACGTTCAGCACGCCCTGGGGCAGGCCCGCCTCGGAGGCGAGTTCGGCCAGGCGGTAGGACGCCGACGGGTCCTTCTCGCTCGGCTTCAGGATGAAGGTGTTGCCGGTCGCGATGGCCAGCGGGAACATCCACATCGGCACCATGGCCGGGAAGTTGAACGGCGTGATGCCGGCAACCACGCCCAGCGGCTGGCGGATTGAGGCGACATCGACGCGGGTCGAGACCTGCGTCGACAGTTCGCCCTTCAGCTGCACGCTGATCCCGCAGGCGAGTTCGACGATCTCCATGCCGCGCGCGACCTCGCCGAGCGCGTCCGAGTGCACCTTGCCGTGCTCGGCGGTGATCAGCTCGGCGATCTCGTCGCGGTGCGCGTCCAGCAGCTCGCGGTACTTGAACAGGATCGCCGTGCGCTTGGCGAGGGAGGCGGTGCCCCAGCTCTCGAACGCGGCCTTCGCGGAGGCGACGGCGATGTCCACCTCGTCGACGGTCGCGAAGCCGACCTGCTTCTCCTGCGCGCCGGTCGCCGGGTTGTACACGGGACCGAATCGGCCCGAGGTGCTCTCGACGGGCTTGCCGTCGATCCAGTGGGTGATGGTCTTCATGGTGCAAGGGCCTTTCAGGGGAGGGGAGTTCAGAGGTGGCGGCGGCGGTCGACGACCTGGCGGTCGTACTCCTCGCGGGCCTGTACGGCGGATTGCCGTGAGGCGGTCTCGGCGACCGGTACGTCCCACCAGGCCTCGGCCGGGGGAGCGGTCGGGGTGGCGATGTCGGTCTCGACGTAGACGCAGGTCGGACGGTCGGAGGCGCGGGCCGTGGCCAGCGCCTCGCGCAGTTCGCGGACCGTCTTGGCGCGCAGGACGTCCATGCCGAGGCTGGCCGCGTTGGCGGCGAGGTCGACCGGGAGCGGGGCGCCGGAGAAGGTGCCGTCGGCCGCGCGGTAGCGGTAGGCGGTGCCGAAGCGCTCGCCGCCGACCTGCTCGGAGAGGCCGCCGATGGAGGCGTAGCCGTGGTTCTGGATCAGGACCAGGTTGACCGGGAGGCCTTCCTGGACGGCGGTGACGATCTCGGTCGGCATCATCAGGTACGTGCCGTCACCGACCAGCGACCACACGGGGGTGTCGGGGGCCGCCTGCTGGACGCCGATGCCGGCCGGGATCTCGTAGCCCATGCAGGAGTAGCCGTATTCGAGGTGGTACTGGCGCGGGCTGCGCGCCCGCCACAGCTTGTGCAGGTCGCCGGGGAGCGAGCCGGCCGCGTTGATCACCACGTCGTCGTCGCCGACGACCGCGTCGAGGGCGCCGAGGAGTTGGGTCTGGGTCGGTACGGCGTTCTCGTCGGGGGCGGTGAACGCGGTGTCAACAACCTGCTCCCACCGCTCCTTGCCCGCGCGGTACTCGGCCTCGTAAACCGAGTTCACACGGTGATCGGCGAGTGCCTCGGTCAACGCGGTGAGCCCGGCCCTCGCGTCGCACACCAGGGTGCGCGCCGCCAGCTTGTGGGCGTCGAACGCGGTGATGTTGAGGTTGACGAAGCGGACGTCCGGGTTCTGGAAGAGCGTGTGGGAGGCCGTCGTGAAGTCCGTGTAGCGGGTGCCGACACCGATCACCAGGTCGGCGGTGCGCGCGATGTCGTCGCTGACCGCGGTGCCGGTGTGGCCGATGCCGCCCAGGTCGGCCGGGTGGTCGTAGCGGAGCGAGCCCTTGCCCGCCTGGGTGGAGGCGACCGGGATGCCGGTGGCGTCCACCAGCGCCTTCAGCGCCTCCTCGGCGCGGCTGTGGTGGATGCCGCCGCCCGCGACGATCACCGGGCGCTCGGCGGCCCGGATCGCCGCGACCGCCTCCGCCAGCTCGAACGGATCGGCCGCGGGACGCCGTACGTGCCACACGCGGTCGGCGAAGAACTCCTCCGGCCAGTCGTACGCCTCGGCCTGAACGTCCTGCGGCAGCGCGAGAGTCACCGCTCCGGTCTCCACCGGGTCGGCGAGCACGCGCATCGCGTTCAGCGCGGCCGGGATCAGGGCCTCGGGGCGCATGACGCGGTCGAAGTAGCGGGAGACCGGGCGCAGGGTGTCGTTGACCGAGAGATCGGCCTCGACCGGGTGCTCCAGCTGCTGGAGCAGCGGGTCGGCGGCGCGCGTCGCGAAGTAGTCGCCGGGCAGGAGAAGGACCGGCAGCCGGTTGACCGTGGCCAGCGCGGCACCCGTGACCAGGTTGGTGGCGCCCGGTCCGATGGACGTCGTGACGGCCTGCGCGGAGAGCCGGTCGAGCTGACGGGCGTAACCGACCGCCGCGTGCACCATGGCCTGTTCGTTGCGGCCCTGGTGGAACGGCATCGTGTCCTCGCCCGCCTCAAGCAGCGCCTGGCCGAGGCCCGCGACGTTGCCGTGGCCGAAGATGCCCCAGGTGCCGGCGATCAGCCGGTGCCGTACGCCGTCGCGCTCGGTGTACTGGACCGACAGGAACTGCACCAGGGCCTGGGCGACGGTCAGGCGGCGGGTGGGGGTGCTCATCAGGACTTCTCCGGTGCCGTGTAGAGGGGGAGGCGGGGGTCGACGGGCTGCTCGGGCCACGTGCCGCGGACCCAGGCGTGATCGGGGTGGTCGCAGATCAGCCAGGAGCGGTCGTCCTCGGGACCCGCCATGACGTTCAGGTAGTACATGTGGTGACCGGGCACCGCCATCGAGGGCCCGTGCCAGCCGTCCGGGATCAACACGACGTCTCCGCCCCGCACTTCGGCCAGGACGTCCGTGTTGCGGCCCTGCCCGGACGGGGAGACACGCTGGTAGCCGAGACCCGGGGTGCCCTCGTGGTCGGCGAACTCGAAGTAGTAGACCTCTTCGAGGACGGACTCCTCGCCGGGCCGGTGCTCGTCGTGCTTGTGCGGCGGGAACGACGACCAGTTGCCGCCGGGCGTGATCACCTCGACCGCGATGAGCTTGTCGCACTCGAAGACGCCGGCCGCGCCGAAGTTGTTGACCTGCCGCGAGCTGTTGCCGGTGCCGCGCAGCTCCACCGGCACCGACGAGGCCGGGCCGTAGCGGGCGGGCAGGCGGCGGCTGCAGCGGGCGCCGTTGAGGGCGAAACGGCCGCCGCCGTTGGACGAGATCGTCGTACGGGAGTCCCGGGGGACGTACGCGAAGTCGCTGACGGAGGTGAACACGCTCTCGCGGCCGTCGAGTTCGAAGGTGTCGTGGCCGAAGTCGTCGGACGCGGAGACCGTGCAGGCGCCGCTCAGCGGGAGCACGATCCACTCGCTGTCGTCGGTGTCGAAGGTGTGCGTGCCGCCCGGCGGCAGCTCCAGGACCCGCAGGCTGGAGTAGCCCCACGCGGCGGACTCGGGCGTGACGTCCACGACGTAGGGGCCGCCGAGGGCCTTGCCCGCGGGAAGGTGATAAGCGCTCGTCATCGTGTGCCTCCGGTTCACAACAGACCTACAGCCGTGTCCACCGCCGTCTCCACGCTGCCCACGGCGGGGTACAGCAGGGAGCGGCCGACGACCAGGCCCTGGACGGTGGGCAGGCGCAGGGCCTTGCGCCACTTCTCGTACGCGCCGTCCTGGTCGTCCCCGACCTCGCCGCCGAGCAGGACGGTGGGCAGTGTCGAGGTCTCCAGGACCTCGGCCATGTCGTCCGGGTCGTCGGTGACGGGCAGTTTCAGCCAGGTGTAGGCGGAGGTGCCGCCCAGGCCCGAGGAGATCGCGATCGAGCGGGTCACGGCCTCCGCGGACAGGTCGTTGCGGACCTTGCCGTCGACCCGGCGGGAGATGAACGGCTCGACGAACAGGGGGAGTTGGCGGGCGGCCATGTCGTCTATCGCCCGCGCGGTGGCCTCCAGGGTGGTCAGCGAGCCCGGGTCGTCGTAGTCGATGCGGAGCAGCAGCTTGCCCGCGTCGAAGCGGAGGCGGGCGATGTCCTCGGCGCGGTGGCCGGTGAACCGGTCGTCCATCTCGAAGGCGGCACCGGACAGGCCGCCGCGGTTCATCGAGCCCATCACGACCTTGCCGTCGAGGACCCCGAGCAGGAGCAGGTCCTCAAGTATGTCGGCGGTGGCGAGCACCCCGTCGACACCGGGCCGGGACAGCGCGACGCACAGGCGTTCCAGCAGGTCGCCGCGGTTCGCCATGGCCGTGCGGCGGTCGCCGACGCCCAGGGCACCGCGGGCCGGGTGGTCGGCGGCCACGATCATCAGACGGCCGCTGTCGCCCAGCAGCGGGCGGCGCACCCGGCGCGCGGCCGCCTCGGCGACGGCCTCCGGATGCCGGGCTCTGACCGTGACCAGGTCGGGAATGCTGATGCTCAAGAGAAGCTCCGTTCAGGGGTGGCCAGTGACCCGGCAGGCAACGTCTGCCCGTCAAGGAGCGGCGTCCGGTGCGTGCCCTGGGGGTCCGCCGGCCGGAGGCTGGGGGAGTGCCGGCCGGAAGTCCTCGTACTGGACGTACTTGGGCTTTCGGCCGGTGCGGCGAGTGGGGGCACCTCCCAGGCCCTTGAGGCACTGGGGGAGCGTGCCGGGCGTCGCGACGGGGCGAACGTCGCGTGTCGGGGCACTGGATCGGCCACGTGCTCAGTCGCCCACTCGCGCGCCGGCGAGGAGGCCCTCGACCTCGGACTCGGTGGGCATCGCGGTGGAGCAGGCGAGGCGGGAGGCGACGAGGGCGCCTGCCGCGTTGGCGTACCGCATGGTTCTCTCCAGGTCCCAGCCGGCCAGCAGCCCGTGGCACAGCGAGCCGCCGAAGGCGTCGCCCGCGCCGAGGCCGTTGAGCACCTCGACCGGCACCGGGGGCACCTCGGCGGTCGTGCCGTCGCGGTGCACGGCCAGGACGCCCTTGGGGCCCTGCTTGACGACGGCCAGCTCCACGCCCGCGTCCAGCAGCGCCTGGGCGCAGGCGCGCGGCTCGCGGACGCCGGTGGCGATCTCGCACTCGTCGAGGTTGCCCACCGCGACCGTCGCGTGCCGCAGCGCCTCGGCGTAGTACGGGCGGGCCTCCTCCGGGTCCTTCCAGAACATCGGGCGCCAGTCGAGGTCGAAGACCGTGGTGCCCGCCTTGTCGCGCGCCTTGAGGGCGGCGAGCGTGGCGGAGCGGCTCGGCTCCTCGCTCAGACCGGTGCCGGTGATCCAGAAGACGCGGGCCTGGCGGATCGCGAAGTAGTCCAGCTCGTCGGTGCGGATCTCCAGGTCCGGCGCCTTGGGCTGCCGGTAGAAGTACAGCGGGAAGTCGTCCGGCGGGAAGATCTCGCAGAACGTGACCGGGGTCGGGTAGTCCGCGACGGGAGTGACCCAGCGGTCGTCGACCCCGAAGTCCTTGAGTGCCTCGTGCAGATACGTTCCGAAGGGGTCGTCGCCGGTGCGGGTGATCACCGCGGTGCTGCGGCCGAGCCGGGCGGCCGCCACGGCCACATTGCTCGCCGAACCTCCGAGGAACTTGCCGAACGTCTCCACACGGGCCAGTGGTACGCCAGACTGCAACGGGTAGAGATCGACCCCGATGCGGCCCATGGTGATGAGATCGAAGGACTGGGCTGACTCGGCCATGCGCGACACTCCTCTGAGCTGCTGGGGGTGGGCGGGTCCATGGGCCTGCCGCCTCCCAGGTGTAGGTCTCGGAGGGCCTCCCTGTCAATAGTTTGTACTTACATTCGGACCTGCTCGTGAAATGATGTCTTAACAAAGTATTGACAGCGGACGCGCCCAGGGATTTGATTCCGTCCCAGCGCAACAGCCGTGTTTCGCGGCAAACGACCCGGGGTCGACAGGCCCCGAGCCCGGATTTCTGCGATCATGACTCCCTTTCCCCAGAAGCACAGTGAGGTGCAGGAAAGATGGACCGTTCCACTTACTCCCGCTCGCGCAGAATGGCCCCCTTCGTGGCGGTGGCCGCGGCAGCGGCCCTGACCCTCGCAGGCTGCTCCAGCAGCTCGGGCGGAAAGAAGTCCACGGAGGACAGCTCCGGCGCTTCCGCGGGCAAGGCCAGCACTCCCCGGATGACGGTCGCCCTGGTCACGCACCAGGCGCCCGGCGACACGTTCTGGGACATCGTCCGCAAGGGCGCCCAGGCCGCCGCCGACAAGGACAACGTCAAGCTCATCTACTCGGCCGACCCGAACGCGGGCAACCAGTCGAACCTGGTGCAGAACGCGATCGACCAGAAGGTCGACGGCATCGCCGTCACCCTCGCCAAGCCCGACGCCCTGAAGGACGTCATCGGCAAGGCGAAGACCGCGAACATACCCGTGGTCGGCCTCAACTCCGGTCTCAGCGACTGGAAGAGGCTCGGACTGCTGGAGTTCTTCGGCCAGGACGAGACGGTGGCCGGCGAGGCGCTCGGCAAGCGGCTGAACACGGAGGGCGCCAAGAAGGCCGTCTGTGTCATCCAGGAGCAGGGCAACATCGGTCTGACCCAGCGCTGCGCCGGCGTGAAGAAGACGTTCACCGGCACCACCGAGGTGCTGAACGTCAACGGCACGGACATGCCGTCGGTGAAGTCGACGATCACCGCCAAGCTCACGCAGGACAAGGCCATCGACTACGTCGTCACACTGGGCGCCCCGTTCGCCATGACGGCCGTGCAGTCGCTGTCCGACGCGGGCAGCAAGGCGAAGGTCGCCACCTTCGACCTGAACAGCACCCTGACGGGCGCCATCAAGAAGGGCACCGTCCAGTTCGCGGTGGACCAGCAGCCGTACCTGCAGGGCTACTTGGCGGTCGACTCGCTGTGGCTCTACAAGAACAACGGCAACTACAGCGGCGGTGGTGAGCAGCCCGTACTGACCGGCCCGGCCTTCGTCGACAAGACCAACGTCGACGCCGTCGCGAAGTACGCCGCCAACGGAACCCGGTGATGAGTATGACCCAGCACGCCGAGCCGGCGGTGACCTCACCGCCGGCCCCCGGCCCGAAGGAAACCGACGGCCGGACCTCTGAACGGCCCCTGGCGCTACGGCTGTTGGCGCGTCCCGAGGTGGGTGTCTTCCTCGGCGCGGCCGCGGTGTACGTGTTCTTCCTGATCGCCGCTCCGCCCGTGCGGGACGGCGCCTCGATGGCGAACATCCTCTACAGCTCGTCGACGATCGGGATCATGGCGCTGCCGGTGGCCCTGCTGATGATCGGCGGCGAGTTCGACCTCTCCGCCGGTGTCGCGGTGATCACCTCGGCGCTGACCGCGAGCATGCTCAGCTACCAACTCACCATGAACGTGTGGGTCGGTGTGATCGTCGCGCTGCTGGTGTCGCTGGGGATCGGTTTCCTCAACGGGTGGATGGTCGTCAAGACCGGGCTGCCAAGCTTCCTGGTCACGCTGGGCAGCTTCCTGATCCTCCAGGGCGTCAACCTCGCGGTGACGAAACTGGTCACCGGGAACGTGGCGACCGACGACATCAGCAACATGGACGGCTTCGACCAGGCCAAGAAGGTCTTCGCGACGTCCTTCGACGTCGGCGGCGTCAACATCAAGATCACCATCGTCTACTGGCTGGTGTTCGCGGCGATCGCCACCTGGGTGCTGCTGCGCACGAAGTACGGCAACTGGATCTTCGCGGTCGGCGGCAACAAGGACTCCGCGCGGGCCGTCGGCGTGCCCGTCGCGTTCACCAAGATCTCCCTGTTCATGCTGGTCGGCTTCGGTGCCTGGTTCATCGGCATGCACCAGCTGTTCACCTTCAACACCGTGCAGTCCGGCGAAGGCGTCGGTCAGGAGCTGATCTACATCTCCGCGGCCGTCATCGGCGGCTGCCTGCTGACCGGCGGCGCCGGCTCGGCGATCGGCCCGGTCTTCGGCGCGTTCATGTTCGGCATGGTGCAGCAGGGCATCGTCTACGCCGGCTGGAACCCCGACTGGTTCAAGGCGTTCCTCGGCGTGATGCTGCTGGGCGCCGTCCTCATCAATCTGTGGGTCCAGCGGACCGCTTCCCGGAGGTGACCTTCATGGCAAGCAATGAATCCGGCACCCACGGCGCCGTCCTCGAAGACAGTGTGCCGAGGGACGCGGACGCACCGATCGTCCAGCTGCGCAACGCGGGCAAGGCGTACGGCAACGTCCGTGCCCTGCACGGTGTCGACCTCGCGGTCCGCCCGGGCCAGGTCACCTGTGTGCTGGGTGACAACGGCGCGGGCAAGTCGACCCTGATCAAGATCATCTCCGGGCTGCACCAGCACACCGAGGGCGAGTTCCTCGTAGACGGGGAGCCGGTGCACTTCACGACTCCGCGGCAGGCGCTCGACCGCGGCATCGCCACGGTCTACCAGGACCTGGCCGTCGTGCCGCTGATGCCGGTGTGGCGCAACTTCTTCCTCGGCTCGGAGATGACCAAGGGCCCCTGGCCGGTGCGCCGTCTCGACATCGAGCGGATGAAGAAGACCGCGGACGAAGAGCTGCGCAACATGGGCATCGTCCTGGACAACCTGGACCAGCCCATCGGCACCCTCTCCGGCGGCCAGCGCCAGTGTGTGGCGATCGCCCGCGCCGTCTACTTCGGCGCCCGCGTCCTGATCCTGGACGAGCCGACCGCCGCGCTGGGTGTCAAGCAGTCCGGTGTCGTCCTCAAGTACGTGGCCGCGGCCCGCGAGCGCGGTCTCGGGGTCATCTTCATCACGCACAACCCGCACCACGCCTACATGGTCGGCGACCACTTCAGCGTGCTGCGGCTGGGCACGATGGAACTGTCGGCCGAGCGCAGCGAGATCACTCTCGAAGAGCTCACCAACCACATGGCCGGCGGTACCGAACTCGCCGCGCTCAAGCACGAGTTGTCCCAGGTGCGCGGCGTCGACGTCGAAGAGCTCCCCGACGCGAAGTCCCTCAAGGCGCCGGTGGCCGCGTCTCCCGAAGGGACCGCCTGACATGTCGGACCGTCCCTTCCTGGACCGCATCCGGGTCGGCTCCGCCCCCGACTCGTGGGGCGTGTGGTTCCCGGACGAACCCCAACAGGTGCCGTGGCAACGGTTCCTGGACGAGGTCGCGCAGGCCGGGTACTCCTGGATCGAACTGGGCCCGTACGGCTATCTGCCGACCGACCCGGCCCGGCTCACGGACGAGATCGCCCAACGTGACCTGAAGGTCTCCGCGGGCACGGTCTTCACCGGCCTGCACCGGGGCCCCTCCGTCTGGGACGCCACGTGGGAGCACGTCAGTCAGGTCGCCGCGCTCACCCAGGCGATGGGCGCGCGGCACCTGGTCGTCATCCCCTCCTTCTGGCGGGACGACAAGACCGCCGAGATCCTGGAGCCGCCGGAGCTGACCGGCGAGCAGTGGGCGCACCTCACCAAGGGCATGGAGCGGCTCGGGCACGAGGTCAAGGAGGCGTACGGGCTCGACATCGTCGTCCACCCGCACGCCGACACCCACCTCGACACCGAGGACCACGTCGAGCACTTCCTCGACTCGACCGACTCCGAACTGGTCAACCTCTGCCTGGACACCGGGCATTACGCCTACTGCGGCGGCGACAGCGTCAAGCTGATCGAGGCGTACGGCGAACGCATCGGCTATCTGCACCTCAAGCAGGTCGACCCGGAGATCCTCGCCGACGTCGTCAAGAACGAGGTGCCGTTCGGACCGGCCGTGGCGCGCGGGGTGATGTGCGAACCACCGTCCGGCGTACCGGAGTTGGAGCCGGTGCTGATCGCGGCGCAGCGCCTCGGCGTGGAGTTGTTCGCGATCGTCGAGCAGGACATGTACCCGTGCGAGCCGGACAAGCCCCTGCCCATCGCGGAGCGCACGCGCAAGTTCCTCCGTTCCTGCGGTGCCTGACGATCCGAAAGGACGGCTGATGGCCATGAACCCGCGCGACCCGCTCGGAGTGGCAGTCGTCGGAACCGGAAAAATGGGGGCCGACCACGTCCGCAGGATCCAGGACGTGGTCAACGGGGCCCGGGTGACCGCCGTCGTGGACGTCGACGCCGAGCGCGCCAAACGGATCGCGTCCGGTGTCGACGGCTGCACCGCGTACACCGACCCGGCCGCCGCGATGGCGGCGGCCGACGTCGACGCGGTCCTGATCGCCTCACCGGGCCCGGCCCACGAGGCCGCCCTGCTGACGGCCTTCGAGCACGACCTCCCGGTCCTGTGCGAGAAGCCCCTCACTCCGGACGCGGCCTCGGCGCTACGCGTGCTGGAGGCGGAGCAGAGACTCGGCCACCGCCGGGTCCAGGTGGGCTTCATGCGGCGCTACGACGCCGAGTACATGAAGCTCAAGGCCCTGCTGGGGACGGGGCAGTTGGGCAGACCGCTCATGCTCCACAACCGGCACCGCAACGCGGCCAGTCCGCCCGGCTTCACCAGCTCCATGCTCATCAGCGACTCCGTGGCGCACGAGACCGACGCGACCCGCTGGCTGCTCGGCCACGAGATCACGGCCGTCCAGGTACTGCGCCCGCGCCCCTCGGCGAGCGCCCCGGACGACCTCCAGGACCCGCAGTTCGTCGTCTTCGAGACCGACGGCGGCGCGATCGTCGACGTCGAGATGTTCGTCAACTGCGGCTTCGGCTACCAGGTCCAGGCCGAGATCGTCTGCGAACGCGGGACCGCCCGCATCGGCGACGGCCACGCCATGGTCACCAACATGGCCGGCCGCTGGGGCGGCACCATCGCCCAGGACTACGTCGAACGCTTCGCCGACGCCTACGACCGCGAGATCCAGACCTGGATCGACGCCACCCGCCGCGGCGAGGTCACCGGCCCGAGCGTCTGGGACGGGTACGCGGCGGCGGCCGTGTGCGAGGCGGGGGTGCGGGCGTTGGAGGATGGGGTGCGGGTGGAAGTGGAGTTGGTGGAGCGGCCTGAGTTCTACCGGTGACCACTTCGAGGG
>NZ_JBHXME010000070.1:0-50353 GCF_042721125.1 Streptomyces sp. NPDC058469 | reverse complement strand
CTCCTCGACGGCCAGGTCCTTGGCGGCCACGCGTTCATGGTGCGCTGGGTCGCCGTCGCGTAGCCGTCGGCGGTGTCGGTGATGGTGGCGGGTGTGATGGCGTCGCCCGTGTTGCCGTCGACGACCTTTCCGGCGACGATGCCTCCGCTCACCGCTGCGCAGGAGCCGACGGTGACGGTGTCGAGCTGCCAGATCGACAGCCCGCTGCCGGAGTAGTGGAAGCGCACCTTCACGTGCTTCGCGTTCGCTGCCTGGGCCAGGGGAACCTCGACGTGGCCCAGGTACTCGGCCGTGTCCCGGTGCCACACCGTGGTCCATGTCGCGCCCGAGTCGAGGCTCAGGTCGACGTCGGCCACCGAGTCCTTGCTGGGGGCGTAGAGGGCGTCGAAGCCGAGAACGGGTGCGTTCTGGCCCGCAAGGCTGAAGGTGGGCGACACGAGTTCGGTGTCCTCGTGGACACCACCGCGGCCCCAGGGGTCGGCGGCGGCCCAGTTCCCGGTTCCGCCCGTGTAGTTGGACAGAAAACTGTCGGCGAAATCCCAGGTGGCGCCATCTGTCCCGTGATCGACGACCGTCCAGCCGTGCTCCGGCGTGGTGCCGGTCCAGCCTCCGAAGTCGGCCGCGCCCGGGTAGGCGTGGCCGGGGGCGACGCAGGCCGTCAGGTCCACGTCCGGCGCGACGTCGGTACGTACGTCGGCCGTGCCCACCGGGACACTCAGGTCCGTACTCCGGTAGCCGGGGTAGACCGGGGCCACATGGACGGCGTAGGTGGCCTTCTCCGGGAGCTCCACGCTGTACTTGCCGGTGTAGGCGTCGGTGTAGACGGCGCCGTTCGGATAGCCGTCGATGGTGATCTTCGAGTACAGGGGCCAGCCATGCCCGCTGCCGTCCTTCACCGTGCCGGACACGGTGCGGGTGGGCAGTTTCACCAGGGTCAGGTCTGCGGTGGTGTTCTGGTTCTCCGCGACGCTCACTCCGGAGCTGGTGTTCTCCTGGTAGCCGAAGTCGGTGGCGGTGATCCGGTAGTCGCCCACCGCCACGGGGAGGCTGTACGCGCCTTCGGCGTCGGTGGTGACGCGGTACTCCCGGCCGCCTGTCGCTACTTCGGAGACGGCCAGCGCCGCACCGGCCAGCGGGGCGCCGGACTCGCTGTCGGTGACGTGTCCGGACAGCGTTCCATGGACGCCGAAGGCGAGCGCGGACACGCCGACCGGGGTACCGAGACCGGTCGGTCCGTCCCAGCCCGCGCCGGCGGTGCACACCACCGTGCCGCAGTCGTCGTTGGAACCTTCGGTCACATCGGTCAGCCCGGAGGCGTTGATGTACGGGTAGGTCACCGGGTAGGTGCCCTCGACGGGGGTGCCCGCCAGCGCGTACATCGCCGTGATCAGCGGCGCGGAGAGGCTGGTGCCGCCGACCTGCAGCCAGCCGTCCCTGCCCACCGTGTCGTACACGGCGAGGCCGGTCGCGGGGTCGGCGACCGCGGCGACGTCAGCCGTCGCCCGGGTGTCGCAGCCGGTGGCGAGCCCCCGCTGATAGGCGGGCTGTGCCTCGTACAGCGAGCAGCCCGATCCGCCGGAGGACCAGGCGGACTCCGTCCAGCCGCGCTCGGTGTCCTCGGTGCGGGTCAGCCGGGTGCCGCCGGCGGCCACCACATCCGGGTTGGTGGCGGGCCAGTTCTGGACATGGCCGGTGTCGCCGGTGGAGGCGACTACGGCCACCCCGGGGTGGTCGTAGTGGTGGTCGTACGTGGTCTCGGAGGCGCTCTCGCTGGGCAGTCCGTAGGAATTGGAGACGTACTTGGCGCCCAGGCGTACGGCGGTGTCGACCGCGGTGCCCAGGGCATCCAGGCTCGCCGAATCACCCTGTACCAGAAGGATGTTGCACGCCGGACAGGCGGAGGACACGGCGTCGAGGTCGAGCGCGGTCTCCAGTGCCCAGCCCTCGTTGTCGGCGGGATAGTCCGTGCCACCGCTCTGATCGACCTTGCGGAAGCAGGAGTTGGCGGTGGTGCACTCGGGCAGCCCGTAGTACGCGCGGTACGCGGCCAGGTCCGCCTCGGCGTGGGAGTCGCCGTACGCGTCGACGATCGCGACCGTCCTGCCCTCGCCTCCGGCGGGAAGACCGTAGGCCGCCTGGATGTCGGCCGGGCCCAACGCCGCGGACGGGGGCGCGCTCGCCTGCGGCCGGACGATGTGGTCGGAGTTGGTGCGCACGTCGGCGAAGCACTGGGCCACGCCGTCCTTGAGGCTCGGGTTGTTGCAGCCGGCCGGTACGTAGTTCTGCGGGACGTTGTCCTGCGGCACGGCGTTGAGCAGGTCGGAGGACTTGGCGGAGTCGGCGTCGGACGAGGAGGCCGAGGCTGTGGGGGTGGCCGCGGCGGCGGCCGGTTGTATCGCGGCGAGGACTCCGGCGCCGAGACAGCCGGCTATGAGAAGGGAGAGGGGAGCGCGCACGCGCGCACGTCTTGAGGACAGCAAGGGGGCACCCTTTTCGTCGCGTTCAGGACCCGATCGGGCCGAGATCAGAGGGGTTCGTAACCGCTGTACGAGTCGTCCGCGCAGGCGGGGTCTGCCGTCGTGTCGTCGGCGGGTACGCCCGGTGCGGCGGGCGTCGGTTCGGGGTGTCGCTCTCCGGTGGGCGGCACTTCGGTGTGCTGCGCTCCGGTGGCGGAGATGTCCGTACGGGCGCTCGGTGCGCCGGACTTCGGTTCGGGGGGTTTGCTGCTCATCCGACGGATGGATGCCTCTCCGGTCATGTCCAGGTGAAGGCGGGCTCTCGGATCCTGCGCGCACTGAGTATCGATGGCTGCCGCGTGGCTTCGCGATGGGGCGGATGACCTAAAGATCGGAGCGCGCGCCGGTGACGTGGCCTTCGGACGGGGTGATTCCGGCCTGTGTCAGGGTGACCGCGAGTGCGGTGCGCGAGGTCACTCCGTATTTGCGCATCGCGGAGTTCAGTTGCGCGGCAACGGTCTTCGGGGATCGGGAGAGTGCTCGTGCGATGGCTGGGTTGGTCAGACCGGTGAGCAGCAGCCGGGCCACTTCCAGCTCGCGCGGGGACAGTTGGTCGCCGTAGCCGCGCCGCCCGCCGCGCCACACCTGTCGTACCGGCGCCCCGGCCGCACGGAGGGCGAGGTGTACCCGGTCGGCGTCGGTCCGGGCTCCCAGAGCCGTGAATCCGGCGTGCGCGCGGGCGAGTTCGGTCAGTCCGGTGTCCCGGTCCCCCGCTGCCAGCAGGCAGCCTGCCCGGCGTTCGGCCGCCAGCAGTGCCTCATACGGCCGGGGCAGGCGCTGCCAGGCGGTGACGGCCCGGCCGAACGCGGCGGCTGCCTCGACGCTGCGGCCCTCTCCTTGTGCCAGCATGCCGCGACACGTCTCCAGGGCGGCGTCCGCTGCCGGCAGGTTCTTGCCATCGAGCCCTTCGGCCAGGTCCGCGACGAACTGCCGTGCCTGGTCCGCCCGTTGGACCGCGAGAAGCGCACCGGTGCGCACCGGTGCGAACTCGGTGGCCCACAGCCAGATGTTCTTGCGGGTCACGACGTCGGCCGGTCCCTCCGTCAGCTCCAGCGCTTCGGCGGCCGAACCCTCGGCGAGCCGGATCCGCGCCAGGGCGGCCGCGGGCTCCAGCGGCAGATCTACGATGCCGCGTCGCAGCCCCGCGTCGAGCACCTGGCGCAGACGCTCCTCGACGGTCCCGATCCCGCCTTCGGTCACCGCCGCGGGGCCGGGATCCGCTCCGCTGCCGCCGACCGCCCCCTCCAGCAGCGCCATGATCAGCAGGGCGTCCAGCTGAAGCACGGGTTCCGCGTCCACCACGGCCAGGGCGGCGGCGCGCTCGGCGAGTCCGTCCCAGGCACCGGTGAACCAGTCCAGGTGCACCAGCGTCACCAGGATCATGTCGTGGAGCCGCTGGTACCGGTGTTGTTCGGCCCTGGCCAGCGCAGTCGTCAGCAGCTGTCTGGCCTCGTCGTAGCGGCCCCAGCGCATGGCCCCGTTACCGATGTTGAGTCCGCTGCGGGCCAGCTGCATCATTCCTTCCGGGGTCGCCGCGGTGTCGGGGAGTTCCGCGGCCACGGCCCAGCCGGCCTCGTCGCCCATGTCCAGCAAGGCGGTCGCCCGGTCCACGACGAGAGCCAGCCGCTGGTCCGCCGTCATCGGCAGCCGGGCCGCGTCGGCCGCCCGGTCCAGCCAACGGCGGTGCTCCCCGGCGGTCATCAGGGTGCTCGGCGGGCTGCCGAGGGTGTTCATCGCCCAGGCGGCCTGGAACGGTTCGTCGGCCAGATCCGGCAGTGCCCTCTCCAGTTCCGCCGCGCCGGCCGCGTACTCGCCTGCGTGCAGCAGCATCCGCCCCAGCTGGGTGCGGACGGCCGCGCGGTCGTGCGGGGCGAGCGCCTCTGTGTCCAGCACCCTGCGCAGCGCGCGGGTCAGATCGCCGCGGCCGACGAGCCCGTTGAAGGCCAGGACCGGCATCTTCTGTGCCCACCGGGCCACCGAGGCGGCGGGCGGATCGCTCTCGGTGAGCAACTCGTGCAGCAGTCCGACGGCGGTGCGATGGTCCCCGGAGGCCAGGGCGAGGTCTGCGGTCCGTTCGGCGTACTGACGCCACTGCCCGGTGTCGCCGGCCTCTCGGTAGTGGTGGGCGAGGCGGGCCACCGGCTGCGGTGTCACGGCCCGCAGTGAGCGGCCCGCCTCTCGGTGCAGGGCTCGGCGGTCGGGCGCGGGTGTCATGTCGTAAACCGCACGGGCGGCCAGCGCGTGCCGGAAACTGACCCGGCCGGCACGGTCCTCGCCGAGCAGTCCGCTGCGTACGGCGGCGTCCACGGCCTGGCCGACAACGTTATCCGGGAGCCCGCTCACCGTCGCCAGGACGGCCGGACCAACCGGTTCGGCGAGCACGGAGGCGGCCTGCAGCACGCGTTGCGCGACCGGGGTGAGTCGCGAGGCGCGCTCGGCGACCGCGTCCCGGATGGTGGGCGGCACAGCGATGTCGTCCAGCGTCCTGCGCACCCACTCACCGTTGCGCCGGACCAGATCGGCCCGGTCGCGCAGCAGTCGGACGGACTCCTCGATCGCCAGCGGCACACCGTCGGTCCGTTCCTGGAGGAACGACGCGAATGCCTCGGAGACGTGTTCCCCGTCCAGCATCGACGACATCAACTCGGCGGTCTGCGGCACGTCCAGCGCGCCAAGACAGATCCGTACGTACCCGGTGCCGGCCGGAGGCCGGGAGGTCAGCCGCATCAGCAAGGACTCCGGCGCCACGTCCTCGGGACGGTAGGTCAGCACCAGGCTCATCCGGCGGGAACGACGGGAGGCGAGGAACAGCAGGAAGTCCAGGGTGGCTTCGTCGGCCCAGTGGACGTCCTCCAGGACCAGCACGCCGACGCCCATGGCCTCCAGAAGCTCGGCGAGAGCGCGGAAGAGCCGGTGCCGGGCAGCGCCCGCGTCCGACAGCGTCTCAGGGGCCGGCGGCAGGTCCTGCGTCCACTCGGGGAACAGCGGCCGCAGCACCCCGGCGAGAGGGGTGAGGGCCAGCTCCGCCACATCGGGCCGCGCATCACGGGCGGCATCGACAACCGGGCCCAGAGTAAGGGCCTCCCGGAACGGGGGGCACATGGCGGCCAGCGGACGACGGGCGGCGATACCGGGCTCGTCCAGTGCCTCCTGGACGAGTCGGCTCTTGCCGATTCCGGCCTCACCCTCGACGAGGACCGCCGCCGACGGCCGGGCCAAGGCGTCTGTCAGCCGGTGCAGTTCGGCCGCTCGGCCGACGAAACGCGGAGCGCTGACGCCGGGCAGCACGCGCGGGAGGCCGTCCTCCGCAGAGCGCTCCATCCGACCGCCTTCCCCATCCCGCCCAGTGACTGCGCGACCCGAGCGCCGACCACCCGTGCGGGCCCCGGCACCGCAGCATGCCACGATCGCCGTGGCGACCGCGCCCAGGTAGGCCAACTACGACTGTTCCAAACGATTCTGAGGCAGCGTCACCTATTGACGGATCGTCAAACACGTGTCGTCGCCGTGTCCCAGCCGGTCTGCGGAGGGGCTCGCGCAACCTCGCCCTGACCGGCGCCGCGATCGCGCTGCCGAGTTCGGTCGCGTTCAGCCGGTTCGACGCCCAGACCGGTCAACTCTCGCCGCTGCTCGCCGCGTTCACCCTCGACATCGGCATCGGGACCGGATCGGCCGGGGCGCCGGTGATCGGATCGGTGTACCGGACACTGCCCGGACGCCTCGTACCGCAGGGCAGCTCGGTGCTGTACATGCTCAACCAGTTGGGCGCGTCGATCCACATCGCCGTCGTGGCACTGCTGACGCAGAACGCCGACGGCGAACCCCACTCCGGCTTCCAGCACGCCTACCTGGCCGTCGTGGCGGCCCTGGCCGTCATGTTCGTCGCCTGCCTCTTCGTCCCGGGCCCCGTGACCGTGGCCCCGCAGGAGCAGCCGGGCGAACCGACGCCGGAACACCCAGGCGCCCGGGTCGACCCCCGGAGAACGTCGAGCAGGCGTGAACGACCGCAGGCCGTGGAAGAGGTGATGGCTCTGTCCGATCAGTGGATCGAGGTCCTGCCGGCCCCCGAGCGCGACCGTCTGACCGTCGCGGAGGTCTGTCGCCGCCACGGGATCTCCCGCAAGACGTTCTACGTCCACCTCGCCCGCTACCGCGCCGAGGGACCCGCCGGCCGGTGCCCCGCTCACGCCGGCCGAAGAACTCCCCGGCCCGTACCGCGCAGGACATCGAGTCACTCGTCGTGCGCATCCGCGACGGGTACCCCCGATGGGGTGCCCGGCGTATCCACAACGAACTCGTTCGGCGGGGGGCGACCGACGTACCGGCCTTGTCGACCGTGCACGCGGTCCTGATCCGGCACGGACTGCTGCCCACGCGGGCGGCTGAGCGAAGCAGCGGGGCGGTGTGTCCGGGGACACCCCGCCCCGCCGTCGTAGGTCCCGCTACCAGGCCACCGGCAGCCGAGCCACGCCCAACGCCAGCGCGTCGTCCCGGTACTCGACGCTGTCGAAGTCGACGGCGAGACGCAGCCCGGGAAAACGGCGCAGCAGCGCCGGAAGCACGATCTATCGTTCCAGGCGCGCGAGTTGCTGACCGATGCACCGGTGGGCACCGTGGTCCGGGGGTGTCAGGAGATGGCCCGGAGCCGACCGTGCGAACGGCGACGGAGTTCGTCGAGGGCCTGGGCCGTGCTGTCGTCCGCGGGCAATAGGACGACCAACTGCTGGGCATCCGCCGGGAGTTCGAGCGTCTCGCGGAGCAGGTGGAGTGCACACCCGGACGGGTGGTCGAGGCGGAGGGTCCCCCGTCGCGGAACCACATGCCGGTTCAGGCGGCGCGTGAAGTCGGGGCCGGCGACGGATGCGAGTTCCGTGGTGAACCACTCGGAGTTCCCCACGGTCGGTCCGAGCCACAGGTCGAAGGCCTGCTCGTCCGCGATGTCGTCCCAGTCCGTGAAGAACGTCCGTGCGCGGGGGTCGGTGAAGACGTAGTGCGTGAGGTTCGGTGTGTCGGTGTCGAGCAGTCCGGTCCCGCCTACCAGCGACTCGTAGCCACTGGTGTGGGCGAGGACATCCCCAAGTCGGTTGGTGACCAGGGCGATTCCGGGTTCGAGGAGACGGAGCGTCCGCAGGATGGACGGACGGACCTCGCGGGGCGGCGGCCCGGGGTGAAGGTGGGCGGAGCATTCGCCGCCGGTGATCTTCGTGAGGTGGCGGAGATGGTCGCGCTCCGACGAGTCGAGGCCGAGCGCGTCGGCCAGGGCGTGTACCACCGCCACCGAGGGATTGCGGTCGCGGCCCTGTTCGATGCGGGTCAGGTACTCGACGCTGATGCCGGCCCGCGCGGCGAGATCCGAGCGCCGCAGACCCGGTGACCGGCGGCGGCCGCGATCGGGCAGTCCCAGCGATCGCGGCTGAACGCTGTCTCGCGTGGTCCGGATGAAATCCCCCAACGGCGAACCCATGCCGTGAGCATACGGCGATGCCCGCTGACCGCGGAGTGCTCAGCGTGGCCCTGCGGGGGCCAGCCTGAGCCCGGTCTGGCTGGGAGCGCGGTGCTGTCCGACCGTGGTGGGCATGGAGAACAAGCCTCACATGGAGAACAGACATCAACTCGTCATCGTCGTCGGAAGCGTCCGCGAAGGGCGGTTCGGCCCGGTCGTGGCCTCCTGGGTCGCGGAACAGGCCGGTTCGCACGGTGTCTTCGATGTGGACGTCGTCGATCTGGCCGAGATCGACGTCCCGTTGGCGCTGCCCGCGGCCTCGCCGAGGCTCGCCCGCGACGACTACCCTCGCCCGGCCGGGATGGCTGCGCTGACGTCGGCGCTGACGAACGCCGACGCTTTCATCGTGGTCACACCGGAGTACAACCACAGCTATCCCGCGTCGTTGAAGGCGGCCATCGACTGGCACTTCACACAATGGACGGCCAAGCCGGTCGCCTTCGTCAGCTACGGGGGTGCCGCGGGTGGCCGGCACGCGGTGCTGCACCTGGAGAACGTGCTGACCGAACTGCACGCGGTGACGGTTCGCGACGGTCTCGCCTTCCCGAACTACTTCACGTCGTGGAAGGAGGGTCGTCCGCTCGATCCTGAGTCCGCTGCCTACGCCCGGACAGTGCTCGACCAGTTGGCCTGGTGGGCGATCGCACTCCGGTCTGCGCGCGATGCCGTTCCCTACCCGGGGTGAGGTCGGTCCGGCAGTTCCCCTGAGGCCGGCGCGGGGCTCGGCTTCGCCGCGGCCGCCAGGCTGGGCTGGAGGCGGCGGGCCGCGTTGAGGTGGTCTGCGGTCCAGATGATGCGGACCGCTGTCGCCGTGGCGTGTCCGTCGTCGCCGCGCAGGTCGCGGCGCAGGGAGTGGACCAGGCGTGCCTCCTCGTCGGGGTCGCGGGACAGCGGAGCGGGCACGGCGGTGTGCCGGCCGAGTCCCGCGGCCAGGTCCCGGTACCAGTCGGCCAACCGGCCGACGGTGTCGAGCAGCGTGAGCCGGGCCTCGGAACGGTCGGGTTCGATCCGTTCCTCACCGCCGTTGCGTTGCCACAGTTCCAGTACCGCGTCCGAGGCGAGGCGCAGTCCTACGACCCCGGTGACCAGGGTGGTCATGTCGGACAGGCGCACCGGCTTGGCGCCGCGTTCGGCGAGGTAGCTGCGGAAGGCGTCGTCGAGCCGGCGGGCCGCGGCGGCCGCCTGCCGGCCCGCCTCCACCGGGGCGTCGGTCGGAATGCAGCCGATGCTGCAACGACTCGCCGCGTACTCCACCGTGTCGGCCAGGTAGCGGGCACTTTCGGCGTACGCCGCCGACAGCGCCCGGTCGACGGCGGCCGCGGCGCCACGCGGCCAGAAGAACAGGCCCACCAGCACGCTCACCCCGCAGCCGAGGGCGATGTCCTCGATCCGCAGCAGCACGATGTGCCAGTCGGGGTCCTGGCCGATGTTGAACAGGATGACGAGGGTGACGGTGAAGGCCGCCTGGCCGGCCGCGAACGAGATGGCGGCGGGGGCGATGCCGGCGATGAGTACGGCGACGGGGAGCAGGAACCAGAGCACGGTGCTGTGGTTGCCGATGAGCTGGAGCAGTCCGGTCCCGATGAGCGAACCGACCAGCGTGCCGCCCAGGGCCCGGAGCGCGTTCTGCCCGGTGTTGAGCGCGTTGGAACGCAGCACCGACAGGGTTCCCAGCAGGACCCAGAACGAGTGCTGGACACTCGTCGCGTTCGCCAGTGCCACGGCGATGCCGAGGCCGAGCGCGCCCCGGAGACTGTTGTGCAGCCAGACCGAACGCGGTTCCAGATGTGCGGCGGCGCGCTCGACGGCGGAGGCCAGCGGCTGTGTCAGTGCGCCGGGTTCCGTGCCCAGCAGCCGCTCGGGCCAGCTGCGGCGCTCGGCGGCCGCGGCCAGATCCACGTTTCCGGCGATCTGGAGGGTGGCGAACCCCAGTTCCTGGGCGCGGAAGGACAGGTCGAGGGTGGCGATGAAGGCGCGGACCTCCGACTCCGTGCCGGGTTTCGGCTGGTGCACGGGCAGTCGGTGGGTGGCGCGGGCTTCCATGCCGTCCATGGCCGTACGCAGGTTCGCCAGGGCGGCACGGAGCGCGTCGGGCGCGTTGCGCGGGGCGTCGAGGATGTCGGCGGCCTCGTCCAGGGCCGTGGCCGCCGCACGCCGTACGGCGTGCGCGTCGGCGTCGCAGGCCCGGGGGTCCTCCCCTGGGGGACCGCTGTCGGCCACGATGGCGCTCAGCCAGGTCAGTTCGTCGACCAGCCGGACCAGTGCGCGGGAGCCGGCGGACAGGCCTGTGGGCCGGTAGAGCGTGGCGTCGAAGGCGGTGCGCAGGTCCGCCGCCGCCGCGGCGGCCTGGCCGGCGGTGACCTCGCACTGCCGGATGGTGGGCGCGTCCGAGCCACCGGACAGCCATGAGGCGTCGGTACGCAGTTGCGCCGCGGCCGCGCGGCAGACCCGGGCGGCGGGTGCGCTGAGCGGGTCCGCGGCGGGCCGGGGCCACAGCAAGGAGACCGCGAGCATGGCCGCCGCCGCCGCGAGGCCCGCTCCGGCGAGCCGGTCAGGGAGCTGTGACAGCGGGGCGGGCGAGGTCACCGGGAGGATGAAGGCAAGCAGCAGTGCGGTCGTCGCGCCCGCGAGGACGGAGCTGACCACGCCGGAGAAGAGGATCAGGAAACCCACCACGACCATGGCGGTGATCGCGAGCCAGGTCGTGCGGGCCACCAGCGTGCCGAGGCAGATGAGTACCGCCCAGGCCACGGCCAGCCCCACGTGGGCGCGCAGGCGCTGCACCATCGGGCCGGTGAACTCCACCAGCAGGAGCATCGAGAACGAGCCGAACGCCGCGTAGGTCGCCATCGTCGCGGAATCCAGCACCTGACCGCACAGGGCGAACAGGGCGGGCATCACCAGCGCGGTGCGCGCGGCCCGGCGGGTCGCCGCGAGTCCCGGATCATGATCGTGCAACCAGGTGGGGATCCGCCCGCCCAGGACGCGCCGAGGTTTCTCCATGCGCCCGCGCACCTCCTGTCGGCCCAACACCCACGTGCCCCGCCGATCACGAGTATCCGACATTCACGGTGCCCGCACATCGCGCCGTCGCGCCGGGCGGGAACGGGGCCGAGTCCGGGCGCCGGACCTTGCGCGGCGGTGGGATGGGTCACGGTTCGATGACGAAGGCCCGCGCAGTGTGCGCCGCGTGACGGTCCGGGGCGTGGGGGTGGTGGGACGGCGGTCGGGCCCGCCCCGACGGGTCAGCCTCTCTGACCTTCCCTCCACGACGAACGTGAGGATGGACAATGCAGCACCGCACGTTGGGATTCGCCGCTCTCGGCGCCGCCGCCTGCCTGTGCGCCGTGTTGGCCACGACGGCACCGGCCTCGTCCGGCCACGGAACCGCATCGCGGACCGTCGAACACGCCCAGACAGTGGTCAAGGAGGCCACGCAACAGAAGACAACCTCCCATGACAAGGCCAAGGACCGATCCTCCGAGGAGAACCGGCAGCTCCTCAGGATCCAGATGGAGATCAAGGGGACGACCGCCGGCCCGACCAGGGCCCAGGTCGCCGAAGCCGACAAGTTGGTCGGGGAGTTGAAGGCGCAGGGCAGGGCCACCGCCGCACAACTGGCCTGGCTGGCGCTGACGCCCGCCGAGAAGCGCGTGGCGGCGGCACCGGTGGGCACGAACTGAGTGGAACGTGACAGTGACGGTGGCCGAGGACGGCGGACCGGCGTGACGGACTTCGAGGAGTTCTACCAGTCGGCGTACGCGCGGCTGGTCGGTCAGCTGTTCTCGGTCACCGGCAGTCTCGAACAGGCCGAGGACGTCGTGCAGGAGGCGTTCATCCGGGCCCTGGACCGCTGGCCCCGGATCCAGGCCTACGACGTGCCGGAACTGTGGGTGCGCCGGGTGGCGATCAACCTCGCGGTCAGCGAGATCCGGCGGTTGCGCCGACGCGCCGCGGCGCTGCTGCGCCTGGGTGCCCAGCGCCCGCTGCCCCAACTCACCCCGCAGACGGTCGAGATCGCCGAGATGCTGCGGCGGGTACCGGTCAACCAGCGCCCTGTGCTGTTGCTGCACGACGTACTGGATCTGCCGATCGAGCAGGTCGCCGAGCAACTGGGCCTGCCGGTGAGCACCGTGCGCGGCAGGCTCGCACGCGCCCGCGCGAACCTCGCCCGCCACCTCGCCGCCGACCCGGAAGGAGCTCTGTCCCACCATGGCCGACCCTGAACACGGTCTACGACAACTCGTCGAGGAGGGCACCCGGTCCGCACGGCAGCCACCCCTCGCGGACCTACGGCGTCGCGCCCGGCGCCGCCGCACAGTACGCGAGGTCGCGACCGTCACCGCCGTAGCCGCCGCGGTGCTGGCAATCTTCCCCCTGGTCGCATGGGAACGATCCGCAACCAGCACACCCGGCCCGACGGCGCCCCACACCCACCCGCCCACGCCCACCGGCCCCGCCGAACCCCTGCTCGCCTCACCGACCGAGACCGTACCGGGCGGCACCGTCACGCTCACGGGCACGGGCTGCGCCCCCGGGAAGGCGGTGACCCTCGGGATCCGCTGGGATCGCGGTGCGAAGCTGAGTCTCTCGATGGAGGAACAGAAGAAATCACCGGGGCAGCCGCAGACAACCGCCACGACTGCCGGAAAATATCAATTGGCCTCGGTCAACGCACTCCCCACCGGATCCTTCGAGGCCAGGGTCAGGATCCCGACCAGCCCCGCGATCAACAAGCCCACGTTGTGGGCCAGTTGCCGGACTTCCTCCCCGTCCCACCACCTCACCCAGTACGTGTCGATCGTCGTCCGCAGCCCTGGCTAGCCCCCGCTAGCGCCCGCTTGCGCCCGCTGCGGTGAGGTGGGCGACCGTCTCGGGATGGGGACCTCTGCGCGCCCATTCCAGGGGCGACCAGCCTGTGCCGTGATCTTCCCGTAGGTTCGGATCGGCGCCGTGGGCCAGCAACTCGCGCACGGTGTCGGCGTGCCCCCAACACGCGGCCGCGCACAACGGCGTGCCCTCCGCGCCGATTCCGCCGCTCTCGGTGTCGGGAGAGGCACCGGCCGACAGGAGCAGCCCGGCGATCGAGGCTCGTCCGTTCACCGAGGCCGCGTAGAGAGGTGTGGTGCCTTCGCTGTCGGCCCGCTCCGGGTCGGCTCCGGCGCGCAGTACCGCAGTCACAACGGCGGTGTCCCCTACCTGAATTGCTCCGAAGAGACGTCTGGAGAGCTTCTTCTGCCGCCGCTGGTTCATGGCCCGAGATTAGGGTCGGGCCGCGCGGCGGAGCCACTCATATCCGCGGCGCTTCACCTCGTACGGCGGCAAGGGTGATGATGGCGGCCATGACACTGTCGACGGCGTTCACGAAGTTGTTCGGTGTGCACCACCCGATCGCGTCGGCGCCGATGGGTGGATCGGCCGGTGGTGCGCTGACCGCAGCCGTCTCCCGCGGTGGCGGGCTGGGGTTGCTGGGCAGCGGCAACGGTGAACGCGACTGGCTGGCCCGCGAGTTGGCCATCATCGCCCAGCACACCACGAAGCCGTGGGGCATCGGCTTCCTCACCTGGCAGATCGATGTCGGCGCGGTCGAGCACGCGTTGGAACACAACCCTGCCGCGGTGATGCTGTCGTTCGGGGACCCGAGCCCGTTCGCCGAACGCATCCGCCGGGCCGGTACGGCATTGATCATTCAGGTCACCGATCTCGAAGAAGCGAGGCGCGCGGTCGACCTGGGCGCCGACGTCATCGTGGCGCAGGGATCCGAGAGCGGCGGGCACGGAGCCCGGCACGGCCGTTCCACACTGCCGTTCGTGCCGGTCGTCGTGGATCTGACGGCTCCCGTACCCGTGCTCGCGGCCGGCGGAATCGCCGACGGCCGCGGGGTGGCCGCCGCGCTCACCCTCGGGGCTGCCGGAGCACTCATCGGCACCCGTTTCCAGGCCACGACCGAAGCCCTGATCACCCCCGCGACCGCCACAGCCATCGTTCAGGGGCACGGCGAAGACACCGAGCGGAACCGCGTCCTCGACATCGCCCGAGGCTCCAGTTGGCCGTCGAAATACACCGCCCGCACGCTCGGCCATCCCTTCCTCGACGCATGGCGCGGCCGAGAGACCGAACTCGCCGGCGACCCCCACGCCAGAGAGGATTACCAACTCGCCCTCTCCCGCGGCGACATACCCGCACTGCCCATCTGGGCCGGCGAAGCAGTCGACCTTATCGACGACCTGCCGTCCGCCGCCGACCTCGTCAACACCCTTGCCACGCAGGCCGAGGACGCGCTCGCCCGCGCAGGCAAGGGGTGAGGGGCGAAGGGTGAGGACATCCCTTGTCGGCAGCGCATTCGACTCGCTCCGCCTCGACGCCATGCGCGACCAGGCGGCACCGCGCCAGGTCTACGGACTCCCGCGTGACACGGCCGTACGGAAGCAGACGACCGAACTCACCGAGCACACCCGGCAGTTGATCGCCTGCTCGTCGCTGGTCCTGGTCGCCGACCCCGGCCGAGGTGACACTGGCCCAACCGCGCATGCCGGAACTGACGATCGCCGACATCGAGCAGGCGGAGACGGATTCGCTGAAGTACCGCTACGAGTGGCGGGTGGGGTGTGTTCACGGCACAACGGGTTTGCGGGCGAGGATTTGGATCCCCGTCGACTCATGTCCGTTCATCGTGGGCACCGCGAAGGTCCGGGTCGTGAGGGTAGGGAATCTGACTGTCCGCGTCGGACGCGACGTATGCCTTCCTAGGCGCGCTGCCCGCGGGCTCGGCAGGCGCTCGCCAGGGCGGCGCGAGCCTCTTTCGCGCCGCCCACTGTGATCGAGTAGAGACGGCGGCGAGGGCGCCCACCCCGCACATGTACGACCGGGTCCTCCCAGACACTGTTCACCCAGCCGACCTGTTCCAGTCGCGCCAGGATCGGATAGACCGTGCCCGACGGCAGCCCCGCCAGCTCACACACCTCAAGGCCGTATCGCTGCCTGCCGGGCTCCTCCAGCAGAACGCGCAGCACCTGCTGGGTCTGTGAGGTCACACGCGGCGTGCCCATACTCGTACTTTCCACAGCCCGAACATGGCTTGTCCAGAGCGCGTGACGTCATCCCGTCAGACGCCGGCGAGCAGCCCGGCCAGCGGTGCCGGGACGCGTTCGGGGTCGAGGGCCTCGGTGAGGACGCGGCCGTAGTGGATTTTGCGGCCCTTCTTCGTGCCCAGGAAGCGTCTGAACTGCTGCTGCGGGTCACGGCCTCGCTGGGCGGGCTGGCGCAGGAAGGTGTTCAGGGCACGCTGGTCGCCTTCGGCCCGGACGAGTTCCTCGACCCGTGTCACGCCCAGTACGCGGATCAGCTCGTCCTCCAGGTCCGCCGCGCAGACGTAAAAGCTCTGCTCCGCCGCGCCGGCGCGTGAGAAGCCGCGGGCGTAGTAGGGGCGTTCCGCCTCGTCGCACAGTCCCGTGAGGCGCAGGCCCAGTCCGGGTGGACCGAGGAGCCGGGCGTAGTGCCCGACGCTCATCGCTCCGCCGATCGACAGGACGCAGACCCCTCCGGCCGCCAGGTTCCGGCCGCGGCTCTCCGCCAGCGCCTCGACCGCCGCGACGTCGCTGGGTCCTTCGAGCAGGACGGCCGTCCTGACGGGCAACCGTGCGGCCGCTTCGCGCGCGGAGTCGCCGGGGCCACCCGTCGCCCACGCGGTGACCGCGTCCCGGAACGCCTCCATGTCAGTCATGACACGAGTCTCAGCCTGTCCCGACCGCATCGCGAGACATTTTCCATCGGTACGTCGCTCCGGTGTCGGTGGCTGTGCCCGCAACTGCTGCACGAATACGGCGAGTTCATGACGTCAGGACCGCCGGATGAGCCGCAAGGCCTCACCCGCCGGCCCCCACCTCCACGGGCCCGGCGACACCTCAGTCCTCCCCCGCCTCCAGCACGTACAGTCCCGGAAGGTTCACCACGATCGCCTCCTGTGTGCTGCGCGCGATCACCACCACGGCCTCGTCCGCGGGGTCCGGGTTCTCCTCCCGGTGCGGTACGAACGGCGGGACGAAGATGTAGTCCCCGGGGGAGGTGCGCAGACGTACCTCTTCGGGTTCCGAGCCGGTGTCGTCGAGGAAGACGAACTCGGGGTGTCCGCTCACCACATAGATGGCGGTCTCGGATTCGCCGTGGTGGTGGTCGGAGGAGGCGGTGGAGGGGGCTACGTGGGTCTGGCCCATCCACAGCTTCTCGGAGCCGACCGTCCTGCCGCTCACCGCGGCGAATCTGCGCATGCCACCGCTCTGTGCCGTGTCGCCGTCGAGGGCGTCGGCGCGGATGTGGTGCAGGCGGCTGCGCAGGGAGGCTGTGGACTGCCCTGCGGCGTCGTGGAGATGGGGGTGGAAACCTTCGCCGGGGGTTGTCAACGGCTCGCTCATGGTTGGGGACGCTAGAGCCGTCCGGAAAAGGATGTCAAGAGGTGTCCATTGTGCTTCACCTGCGGCAATGTTCCCGCAATGTATGAGGAGAGGTGGGAGGGGAAGCGGCGGAACCTCTCGTTGCCGGGCCCGCGTCGGGCATTATGTGCGCATGCATATCTCCGCGAAGGCGGACTACGCCACGCGGGCTCTGCTGGAGCTCGCCTGCGAACCTGCCCGTCCGCTCACGTGCGAGGCGATCGCCTCCTCGCAGCAGATCCCGTTCCGGTTCCTGAAGTCCGTGGTGGGCGAGTTGCGCAGAGCCGGCCTGGTCCGCAGCCAGCGTGGTTGCGAAGGCGGGTACTGGCTGGGCCGGCCCGCCGACGAGATCACGCTCCTGGATGTCGCCCGGGCCGTGGACGGCGAGTTGATCACCCTGCGCGGTGAACCGCTGGCCGGGCTCGACTACCCCGGTCCCGCCTCCGGTCTGCCCGGGGTGTGGCGCCGGATCGAGGCCGAGGCCGCCGCCGTCCTGAGCGGCACGACCCTGGCCACGCTGCTGCCCGCCACCGCCGACCGACAACACGCGGCGAACGAGCAGTTGACCCGCCAGGGAGCCGCGTGACGGCCCCGGACCAACACCCCGCCGAAGCCTCCGAAGACTCCGAATCCGTCGAAGTCCACGAAGCCACCGGACTCCTCGAAGTCGTCGAGTACACCGACCCCTTGTGTCCCTGGGCCTGGGGATCCGAACCCGTCTTCCGCCGGCTGCGCGCGGCCTTCGCCGGACAGGTTCAGTGGCGCCGCGCGTACTGCATTCTCTTCGACCACGACGACGACCCCGCACCCGACCCCGCCGCGGAAACCGCCTGGTACGCACGCTACGTCGAGGACATCAGTGCCCACACCCACGCCCCGCGGGCACGTCGCCTGAGCCGCGTGGCCGCGAGTTCCTGGCCGGCTTCCCTGGTCGCCAAGGCGGCCGAGGCGCAGGGTGCCGACGTGGCGAACCGGGTGCTACGGCGGCTGCGGGAGAGCGTGTTCGTGCTCGGGGAGCCCGCGGACTCCCCCGAGTCGGCGCTGGCCGTGGTGTCGGGCGTGCCCGGTCTCGATGTCGGCCGGCTCGCGACCGACGCGGCGTCGGCCGGCGTACTGGAGAGTG
Source organism: Streptomyces sp. NPDC058469 (assembly GCF_042721125.1). NCBI lineage: Bacteria > Bacillati > Actinomycetota > Actinomycetes > Kitasatosporales > Streptomycetaceae > Streptomyces > Streptomyces sp. NPDC058469. The sequence goes on along the minus strand of NZ_JBHXME010000070.1, from coordinate 32,782 downwards.
TGCGGGTCGACCGTGCCGAGGCGCGCAGGCCGGTCGAGGACGTGCTGTCGGTTCGTGCCGACGGTTCGCCCCATCCGGGTGCCGCCAAGGAGACCCCCGACGGCCAACACCGCTACGCGCTGCCGACGTTGCTCCTGCGCACCTCCACCGGTCAGCGCGCCGTACCCGGCTGGCGGCCGTACGAGGAGTACGTGTCGGCCGTCGCCGAACTCAGCCCCGGGCTGCTGCCCGCGCCGACGGCGCTGGAGCCGGCGGACGCGCTCGCGCGGTACCGGACCCTGACCGAACGCGAGCGCATGGTGTTGGCCGACGGCAGCCCGTGGCCTCCGGCCGGTGCCGTCCGGGTCGACACCGGCAACGGGCCGCTGTGGCTGGACCCGGAGGAGGCCGCGGCACATCCCGCCGTAGCCCCCGCCCCTTCCTCCGGACCCTGACAGGGCTCTGATCAGCGGTCAGAGACCGTCCCGCCCAATGAGACACCAATTGGTGTCCATTGACAGCCTCGGACGGCTGGCCCCAGGATGTGCAGCATGCTCACGACGCACCCCGGTGTGGTGTGCCGCTACGTGGACCTGCGGCGCACCTGCAGCGCTCTCTGTCGCTGACCCGCCGATCCCGGCCCACAGGCGCCTGACCCCGCTCCCGTAGCCACCGGCACTCCGCCGACTCGCCGCCCAGCGCCGTCTTCTCGCGCCCCCCTTCGCGTTTCGTCGCCTCCTCTGCCTCCCTCCGTGTCCCGGGCTCTCCCCGTGATCCGCCGACGCCTCCTGCCCTGGGCGCGGCATGTCTCCGTGCGCATCGAAGCCGCACCGGCATGTCCGTCGTCCCGGTCTGCGTGGTGTGCGGCCCCCGGGTGTGCCGCCCTCGCTTCCTTTCCGCTGCCCCGGCGCGGCCGGGAGCCCTCGAAGAAAGAAATGAAGATGTCCGGACGACTCACGCCCCGCAGCCGTCGGGCGGCCTTCCGCCCCGGCCGGCTGCGCGCCGCCGCCCTGGGTACCGCCCTCGCCACCGTGCTCGTCCCCGCCCTCAGCGCCTGCGGCGGCGACGCCTCGACGGCCGGCGGCGGCGCCACGCTGAAGTGGGCCTCTTCCTACTTCCCCGCCCACTGGGACCCGGTCGTCAGCGGCAGTGGCGCCCAGTTCCGTGAACTCGCCCTGGTCTACGCCTCGTTGACCCGCACGGACGCGACCGGCAAGGCTGTGCCCGACCTGGCCAAGAGCTGGGAGTACAACGCCAAGGGCGATCAGATCACGTTCCATCTGCGCCCGAACCTGAAGTTCAGCGACGGTGCGCCGGTCGACGCGTCAGCCGTGAAGGCCGCCATCGTGCGCGCCCAGAAGCAGAAGAACTCCGCGTTGTTCGGCGACCTCACCTCCATCAAGTCGGTGGACGCCAACGGACTGGACGCGGTGCTCCACCTCAGCCAGGTCGACTACCAGATCCCCCAACTCCTCGGCGAGCGCGTCCTCCAGATCGCCAGTCCGAAGGCGGCCCAGTCCCCCACCAAGCTGGACCAGAGCCCGGTCGGCGCGGGCCCGTTCACCGTCACCCAGCTCGTGCCGGGCACCAAGGTTCTGCTGAAGAAGAACCCGGACTACTGGGACGCCAAGGACATCCACATCGACAACGTCGAGCTGACCTCGGCCCCCGACGCGGCGACGGTCGTCTCCGGACTCCAGACCGGCGTCTACAACTTCGCCGACATCGCGCCCAGTCAGGCCGAAGCGGCCAAGAAGGCCGGACTCGACGTCTTCGTCCAGCCCGGCTTCAACGCCAACAACATCAGCCTGAACGTCAACAAGGCGCCGTTCAACAACGAGAAGGTCGTCGACGCGGTCCGCTACGCGATCAACCGCCAGGAGTTCGTCGACAAACTGACCTTCGGCTACGGCTCGGCGACCAACCAGCCGTTCCCCAAGGGCTATGTGGCCTACGACCCGCAGTCCGCGAACGACTACGCCTACGACCCGGCCAAGTCGAAGCAGCTGCTCTCCGAGGCCGGTTACAAGGCGGGCCAGATCAAGCTCGATCTCGTCATCCCGGCCGAGGATCCCCAAGCGGAGGTCGTCCAGGCGCAGTTGGCGAAGGTCGGCATCACGGTCGACATCAAGGTCGACAAGAACTGGGCCACCCCGTTCTTCGCGAAGGACCTGACGCTCTCCATCTACGGGACGACGGGGCGTGACTCCGCCGCACAGACCCTCACCGCGCACTTCGGTCCGAACGGCCCGCTCAACCTCAGCTCGCCGTACGAACCTTCGGGCTTCGAGGCGGCCGTCGCCAAGGTGCGCCAGACCCCGCTGGACTCGCCCGACTACGCGAAGGTCCTCCAGGCGGCGACCCGGGCCGGTCTGCAGAGCAAGGCGCTGGTCTTCACGTACTCCTCGCCCAACCTCATCGCCAAGAGCAAGTCCATCTCCGCCCTGCCCAAGAACCCGGCCCACATCGACTGGACCGGCGTGGCCATCGGCTCCAACTGACGTTCCATCACATTCCGTACAGCCACTACAGAGAGGGGGCAAGCCATGACGACGACGGAGGCACCGGCCACACCACCCGACGTCCGTCACCGGGTCGCCACGACCGGGACGCGGCACACCGTGGGCCGCGTCCTGGTCACCCTCGCCCGGTCGATCGCGATCTTCGTGCCCGTGTTCCTGGTCGCGACGTTCGTGACGTTCGCGCTGCGGTCACTGAGCGGGCTCAGCCCGGCGCGGATCCAGCTGGGCGAGGAAGCAACTCCCGAGGCGGTAGCCAGAGTTGAGGCACACTGGGGCCTCAACCGGCCCTTCCTCGTCCAGTACGTGGACTGGCTGGGCGGGGTCCTGCACGGGCAGCTCGGCACTAGTTGGACCAACGGCGCCGACATCTCCACCCTCATCGGCCTCGGCCTGGGTGTGAGTCTGTCGGTGGCGGTCTTCGCGCTGATCATCGGCGTGGTCGCGGGCTTCGCCCTCGGCACGGTCGCCGCGCTGCGTCGTACGACCTGGATCGACCGCGCGATCACGGGCTTCGTCACGGTGATCTCGGTGATGCCCGCCTTCGTCGTCGGCATCGTGCTGGTCGCGGTGTTCGCGGTCGGGCTGCATGTGTTCCCGTCCGCCGGATACGTCCCGGCGGCGCAGGGGGTCGGGCCGTGGCTCGCCCATATCACCCTGCCCGCCGTCGCGTTGAGCTTCGACGTCGTCGCCGATGTCGCCCGCCAACTGCGCACCAGCCTCATCGCGGCCTACCGCGAGAACTACGTGACGGGCGCGGTCGTACGGGGACTCAGCCCACGCCGGATCTTCTTCGGCCATGTGCTGCGCAACGGCCTCGGCCCGGCGCTCGCCACCCTCGGTCTGAAGTTCCCCACCCTCGTCGGCGCCTCCGTCGTCACCGAGTGGATCTTCGGGCTGCAGGGGTTCGGCCGGTTCGCCAACGACTCCGCCCAGGCCGGTGACGTACCGGCCGTACAAGGAGTCCTCGTGGTGTCGATCGTCCTGGTCGTCGCCTTCAACCTGATCGTCAACCTGGTGCTGGCGCGTGTGACGCCGGCGTCCCAGCGGGGGGTGTGACCATGGTGCGCCGCGTGCTCTCCCTCGCGTCCGGCCGGATCGCCCTCGTGATCCTGACCGTGATCGCCCTCCTCGCCGTCCTCGGGCCGTTCATCGCGCCCCACGATCCGCTGGCCACCAGCTCCGACACCCTCGCCGACGCGTCGGGAGCCCACTGGCTCGGCACCGACTACCTCGGCCGCGACGTGCTGAGCCGACTCCTCGACGGCTCCCGGGTCAGCGTGCTCGGCTCCCTCGAAGTCGCCCTCACGGCACTGGGGGTCGGGGCGATCCCCGGGATCCTCTCGGTCTACTTCGGCCGGGTCTTCGAGTGGGTCACCCTCCGGCTGACCGACACGCTGGTCGCCCTGCCCTTCCTGCTGTTCGCCGTCGCCGTGGTCGCACTGCTCGGCAACGGCATCACGCAGGCGATGCTGGTCACGGGGGTGCTGGTCTCCCCGCTGTTCTACCGGGTGGCCCGCGCCGCCACGCTGGCGGTGGCCCGATCGCCGTACGTGGAGGCCGCGTTGATCTCCGGCGCGTCCATCGGGTGGGTCGTCCGCCGGCACGTCTGGGTCAAGGTGCTCCCGCCGATCGCGGTGGCGCTCGCCCAGACCATCGGCGTCGGCTTCGTCATCGTCTCCACGCTGACCTTCCTGGGCATCGGCGTCCAGCCACCCGCGCCCACCTGGGGCGGCCTGCTCGCCTCAGACCTCGGCTATCTCACCCAGAAGCCGTGGGCACCGCTCACCCCCGCCCTGCTGATCATGGTCACCGTCTGGGCCTGCAACCTCCTCGCCGACGCCATCCGTGACGTTTCGGGCGAGGCGGGCCGCGCCCTCGTCAACAACCGCAAGGCGCGCGCCAATCGGCTCGCCGACACCAACTCCGAAGTCCACACCGACGCCGCTCACGTTCACGCCGGAGGTGCGTGATGGCAACTCTCTCCGAGAAAGTCCTGCCCAAGGCCGGGCAGAACAGCACGACCGAACAGAGCAACAGCGCCGAGGTCGAGGAGACCGCCACGACCAGCGCGACCGGCACGACCAAGCCCGTCCGCCAGGCCGCCCCGTCGGCGCCCGTCCTGTCCGTGCGCGACGTACGCATCAGCGACCAGGCCGCCGGCCAGGAGATCGTCCACGGCGTCAGCTTCACGCTGACACCCGGCAAGGCCGTCGGCATCGTCGGCGAGTCCGGCAGCGGCAAGACCCTCACCTGCCGGGCCACACTGGGCATCCTGCCCGCCCACTTCGAGGTCACCGGCGGCTCGATCGAGATCGACGGCCACGACATCTCCGGGCTCTCGTCGGCGCAGTGGACGGCCCTGCGCGGCGCCACGATCAGCGCGGTCTTCCAGGACCCGGCGTCGTATCTCAACCCCTCGATCCGCGTGGGCGCCCAGATCGCCGAAGTCCTCAAGGTCAAGAAGGGACTCAAACGACGCGAGGCGCGCCGACAGGCGATCGAACTGCTCCACGCGGTGCATCTTCGCGACCCGGAGCTTGTCTACAGCCAGTACACCTACGAGCTCTCCGGCGGCATGCTCCAACGCGTCCTCATCGCCGCCGCGATCGCCGCCGACCCGCGCATCCTCATCGCCGACGAGGCCACCACCGCGCTCGACGTCACCGTCCAGGCAGAGATCCTCGACCTGCTGGCCGACCTGCGCGAGCGCACCGGCCTGGCTCTCGTCCTGGTCTCCCACGACCTGGCCGTCGTCGCCCAGCTCTGCGACGAGGTCCTCGTCATGCGGCAGGGCGAGGTGGTCGAACAGGGCCCCACCCACGAGGTGTTGCACCACCCGCAGCACGAGTACACCCGGCTGCTGATCGCCGAGCACGAGACCTACGGCCTGGACAAGTTCCTCGGCACAGACGTCGTGGAGCCCGCGAGGACCGACGCCCCGGACGCCGTATCCGCTGTAGAGCTGGACGACGTAGACGCCGTAGAGGAGGACGCGTGAGCACCGACCACCCGGCGCCGCAGCCCGCCCAACCCGTCCTGAAAGTAACCGACTTGGAGGTGCACTACGGCCTCCGCCGGCGCCGCCGTCAGGCCCTGGACCGGGTCTCCCTGAGCATCGCGCCGGGTGAGACCGTCGGCATCATCGGCGAGACCGGCTCCGGCAAATCGACGCTCGCGCGGACCGTGCTCGGCCTCGTGCGCGCCTCGGCCGGATCCATCGTGATCGACGGCGAGGAGGTCAGCGGCTACGGCCATCGTCAGTGGCGTGCGCTGCGTCGGCGCGGTGTGATCCAGTACGTCTTCCAGGACCCCCTTCGCAGCCTCGACCCGGACGTGACCATCGAGGCGTCGCTGGCCGAACCCCTGCTCATCCAGGGCGTGTCCCGGCAGGAGGCGGCGGCGCGGGTACGCGCGTTCCTCGACCGGGTACGGCTCTCCCCCGGCCTACTCGATCGGTTGCCGGGCGAGTTGTCCGGTGGTCAGCGTCAACGGGTGGCGGTGGCGCGGGCGTTGGTGACCGAGCCGCGTCTCGTCATCCTCGACGAACCGGTCAGCGCGCTCGACTCGGCCAACCGCGTGCAGATCCTGCAGATCCTCAAGGAACTCCGCGCCGACGGAGTGGCCCTCGTCTTCATCTCCCACGACCTCGGGTCCGTCGCCGGGGTCGCCGACCGTATCGCCGTGCTGTACCAGGGCGAGTTGGTCGAGGTCGGCGCCACCTCCGACGTCATCAACCAGCCCCAGCACCCCTACACGCGCCTGCTCGTGCGGTCCGCGCCCACCCTGCACGGCGCGGCGGCCGACCGGGCCGAACGGGAGGCCCTGCGCGCCCTCCTGCACGCCTGACACCCCCTCAACTCCCCCTGACAGAACAGGAACAGCCATGTCCCGCACGCTCCACCTCGCCCTCCACCCCTACGGTGTCGGCGGTCCCGGCCAGCACGGGCTGTGGAAGGACCCGCGCGTCGCGAAGAACGCCAGCATCGACATCAACTACTACATCCGGCTGGCACAGGCGGCCGAACACGCCCTGTTCGACGCCCTGTTCATCGTCGACAGCCAGTTCATCAACTCCACCTACCCGGCGCACTACCTCAACCGCCTTGAGCCACTGACCCTGTTGTCGGCCGTCGCCACCCACACCAAGCACCTCGGCCTGGTGGGCACCGCGAGTTCGACGTACAACTCGCCCTTCAACCTCGCCCGCCGCTTCGCCTCGCTCGACCACATCAGCGGCGGGCGGGCCGGCTGGAACGTCGTGACCAGTTTCGACACCGGCACCGCACGGAACTTCGGACTCGACGAGCACCTCGACTACGCCACCCGCTATGGCCGTGCCCTGGAGTTCGTGCAGGTCGCCCGGGGGCTGTGGGACTCCTACGAGGACGACGCGTTCCCGGCCGACGTCGAGCGGGGCGTGTTCCTCGACCCGGCCAAGCTGCACGAACTCGACCACGCGGGCGAGCACTTCAAGATCGCGGGCCCGCTGAACCTCTCCCGCTCCCCGCAGGGCCAGCCGGTGATCTTCCAGGCCGGTGTGTCCGAGGAGGGCCGTGATCTCGCCGCCCAGGTCGCCGAGGGCATCTTCGCGCCCGGCGGCACCCTGGAGTCGGCGCGGGACTACTACGCCGACGTCAAGAAGCGCACCGCCGCCTACGGCCGCGACCCCGAGCACGTCAAGATCCTCATCCACGGCGGCCCGGTCGTCGCCGCCACCGACGAGGCGGCGCGCCGTCGTGAGCGGGAGATCTTCGAGGAGGACGACGACTTCGGCCGCAACCTGGCGCTGCTGGGCCGGTCCTTCGGGGCGTACGACTTCAGCGTGCACGACCTGGACGCACCGTTCCCGGATGTCGCCCATCTCGCCGAGAAGGGCGGGCGCACGGGTGCCACGCAGCTCATCGAGCGAGCCAGGACCGAGCACCTGACCCTGCGTCAAGTAGCCGAATCCATCAACCAGTTCCGCCAGTCGCCGTTCGTCGGGGACCCGCGGACCGTGGCCGACACCATCCAGCAGTGGTTCGACGCCCGCGCCTTCGACGGCATCAACCTCGCCTTCCGCACCGAGGACGAACTGAACTACTTCGTGGACGGTGTCGTCCCGATCCTCCAGAAGCGCGGACTGTTCCGCACCGAGTACACGTCCGACACCCTGCGCGGCAACCTCGGCCTGCCGATCCCGGCCAACCGTCACGAGCGCGAGCGCCAGCTCGTGAACGACTGAGAGGGCCGGCAACCCATGCCAACCGAGAGACCACGCTTCCGGCTCGGTTTCCTCACCCACGTCCAGGGCCGCGACGACGACATCGCCCGCACCTACCGCAACGCCCAGGAACTCTTCGTCGTGGCCGACGAGTTGGGCTTCGACGTCGGCTGGGTGGCCCAGCACCACGTCCCCCTCGGGGGCGGTGGACTGTCCTCGCCGTGGACCTTCCTGGCCCACGCGGCGGCACGGACCACCCGCATCCGCCTTGGCACCGCCATCACCATCCTCCCCCTGGAGGATCCGGTCCGGCTCGCCGAGGACATCGCCACCGTCGACACGCTCAGCGAAGGCCGCGTGGAACTCGGCGTGGGCAGCGGATCGAGCGAGGTGGAGTATGCGGCGTTCGGCAAGGACGTGGCCCGCAAGCGTGAACTCACCAGCGAGAACCTCGACATCGTGCGCCAGGCCCTCGACCGTCGCGAGGTGGGCACACCCGGCTTCCGCATCCAGCCCCGGCCCGGCGACTTCAACGACCGTGTCTGGCAAGGGGTGTTCAGCGCGCAGGGCGCCCAGTACGCGGCGCGGAGCGGTGCGAATTTACTGCTCAACCGCGCGGCCTACGGCTTCGACGCCCCCACCGACGAGGTGCAACGCCCCTGGGCAGACGCCTACTTGGCCGCCTGGGACCAGCCGCACCGCCCGCGCATCGGCCTCTCCCGGTTCGTGTTCCCTGCCAAGGACCGGCGTACGGCGCTCGCCGCGATCGGCGACGACGTCCACCGGGCGGCACTGCGCATGGCGGAGCACGGCGCGTTCCCCAAGGGCCTCGACCGGGACGAGGCGTTGCGTCGCTTCCACTCCTTCTACGGCCACCCCGACGAGATCGTCGCGGCGCTCGGGCAGGAGAAGGTACTGCCCGTCGCGACGGACCTGATCACGCAGTTCAACCCCGCAGTCCCCGACCACGACGCCGCCGTCCGCGCCCTCGAACTCATCGCGACCGAAGTGGCACCCGCGCTGGGCTGGAAGCCCGCGCCGACGGCCGCGACCGTATCCGCAGGAGTGTGAAATGACCCAGTACAGCGACTACTTCGGCCCCGAGGGCCTGCGCGTCCGGGGCACGGTCCTCGTCGTTCCCGGCCGCGGCGAGACCCGGGCGACCTACACCCGCTTCGGCAGGCGGCTCGCCGCCGACGCCTACCGGGTCCGGGTGATAGACGCCCCCGACCTCGACACCGAGAACCTGACCGCCCTCGCCGCCCGGCTCTCCGAGGCCGCCGAGGGCACGGCCGTAGTCGACGCAGTCGTACGGCCCCTCGTCCTCGTCGGAGCCGACTCGGGCGCCGCCGCCGTGGCCGCGCTGCTCGGACAGGAAGCAGGCACTCGGCCCGACGCCGTGGTCCTCGCGGGCCTGCCCGGCCGCGCCCCCGCCGTCACCGCCGGCACCTGGGACGAGGAACTCGACGTCCGCACCTCCTGCCCCGCCCACCGGGGCCTCCTCACCCAGGACGCCGGGGTGCGGCGCGGCTCGCTCGACGACGCGATCCCGGAGGCCGTGCTCGCCGCCGCCTACGACAGTGAGGCCGCCGTGCCGGTGCTGCTGCTCGTCGGCGACTCCGACCCCCTCGCGGACCACGAGGCGCTCGCGCACACCGCCAAGTCCCTTTCCCGGGCCCGGCTTTCGGTCGTGCACGGTGCTCACCACGATGTTCTCAACGACCTCCAGCACCGGTCGGTGGCTGCGGAGGTCGTCGCCTTCCTGGAGACCCTGCGCAACGAACTGCGGCCGCTGATCACGGTGCGGTCGAGCGCCTGGTGAGCACGCCTCCGCCCACCCGGTACTCCGTCTGAACCCGACCTCGAAAGGTCCCGTCATGGCCTCGATCCTGTCCGTCTCCGGCAGCCCCTCCCCCACCTCCCGCACCACCCGCCTCCTGCGTCACCTGGATGACCGGCTCCGCCGCCAGGGCCATGACGTGACCCCGCTGGAGGTGCGCACCCTGCCCGCACAGGCGTTGCTGGGCGCCGACTTCGGGCATCCGGCGATCACCGCCGCCACGGCGTTGTTCGAGCAGGCGGACGGGATCGTGATCGGTACGCCGGTCTACAAGGCCGCGTACTCGGGCCTGTTGAAGTCGCTCCTCGATCTGCTCCCGCAGTACGCGCTGACCGGCAAGACGGTGCTGCCGCTGGCCACGGGTGGCAGTACGGCCCATGTGCTGGCGATCGACTACGCGTTGAGGCCGGTGCTGAGTTCCATGGGGCCCTCGCACATCGTGCCGGGCTGGTTCACGCTCGACAAGGACATCACGGTCGGCGAGGACGGCACGCTGACCGTCGCATCCGCCGCGGCCACGGCGCTGGAGCAGGTCACGGATCACTTCTCCAGTGCGCTGGGCGGTCGTACGGCGCTGCTCGCGTCCACGGGGTGAACGGCACCGGGGGCCGGCGTGGTTGTGGCAGTCGTGTGTCAACTCCCCACGTCACGCTGGTTCTCCGGCACGGGCTGTGGTTCTCTCACTGCATGACCGTGCTCGTGACCCGCCGCCACGTCGACTACGTGCGTGTCACCAGCACGGGGTGTTCGGCCGAGAGCTGACGCTCCGCTCCGGTATCCGATCCCCCTTCTCACCAGCGCGCCGCGCCGTCCTTCGTCCTGCCCGCTTCCGGTCCGGGCAGCGGCCCCGCGGCCTCTTCACGCACGCCCGCACCCCGCATGCTCCGCACAAGGGAGAGCCATGAGCCAGCCCATCGACTCCGTCACCGCAGGTCACACCCCCGAGGACGAGCCAGGTCCCGACACCTCGGCCTGGTCGTTCGAGACCAAGCAGATCCACGCCGGTGCCGTACCGGACCCGACGACCGGGGCGCGGGCGACGCCGATCTACCAGACCAGCTCGTTCGTCTTCCGTGACACCCAGCATGCCGCGGACCTGTTCTCGCTGGCCGAGCCCGGCAACATCTACACCCGGATCCACAATCCCACCCAGGACGTCTTCGAGCAGCGCGTCGCCGCCCTCGAAGGCGGAGTCGCCGCTGTCGCCGTCGCCTCCGGGCAGGCCGCGGAGACCCTCGCCATCCTGACGCTGGCGTCCGCGGGCGACCATCTCGTCTCCAGTACGTCGCTGTACGGCGGGACGTACAACCTCTTCCGGCACACGCTGCCGAAGTTCGGCATCGAGGTGTCGTTCGTGGACGACCCGGACGACGCCGAGGCGTGGCGGGCGGCGATCCGGCCGAACACGAAGGCCCTGTTCGCCGAGACGCTCGGCAATCCGCGCGGCAACGTCCTCGATGTCCGGGCGGTGGCGGACGTCGCGCACGAGGCGGGCGTGCCGCTGATCGTGGACAACACCGTGCCGACGCCGTATCTGCTGCGGCCGTTCGAGCACGGCGCCGACATCGTCGTCCACTCGGCGACGAAGTTCCTCGGCGGGCACGGCACCACGATCGGCGGTGTCGTGGTCGACGGCGGCACCTTCGACTTCGGCGCACACGCCGAGCGCTTCCCCGACTTCAGCGAGCCGGACCCCAGCTACCACGGTCTGCGCTACTGGCCGGCGCTCGGCCCCGGCGCCTTCGCCATCAAGCTGCGCGTGCAGTTGCTGCGTGACCTCGGTCCGGCGATCTCGCCGCACTCGGTGTTCCTGCTCCTCCAGGGCGTGGAGACGCTGAGCCTGCGCATCGAACGGCACTCGGCCAACGCACAGGCCCTGGCCGAGTGGCTGGATCAGCGGGACGAGGTGGCCGCCGTCCACTACCCGGGACTGGAGTCCAACCGCTGGTACGAGGCGGGCCGGCGCTACTTGCCGCGCGGTGCCGGGGCGGTGCTGGCCTTCGAGCTGCGGGACGGGGTCGAGGCAGGGAAGCGGTTCGTGGACGCCGTCGAGCTGTTCAGTCATCTCGCCAACATCGGGGACGTACGCAGTCTGATCATCCACCCCGCGTCGACGACCCACAGTCAGCTGGACGAGGCGCAGTTGGCGGCGACCGGTACCTCGCCGGGGCTGGTGCGTCTGTCGGTCGGCATCGAGAACCTCGCTGATCTGAAGGCCGATCTGGAGGCCGGGTTCCGCGCGGCCAAGGGCGCGTCCTGAGCACCGTGCCGATGCCGTCAGCGGTCCCCCTTCCGGCGGCCTCCGGGGCCTGGCGGGAGGGGGATCCGCCCGGGCGCCGCCAGTGGCACGCCCGGGAGAAGCCCCTCGCCCTGGAGGCGGGTGGTGAACTGCCCGGTGTGCGGCTGGCGTTCGAGACCTGGGGGCGGCTCGCACCGGACCGCTCGAACGCCGTGCTCGTACTGCACGCGCTCACCGGCGACAGTCATGTGGCCGGGCCCGCGGGACCCGGCCACCCCACTCCCGGCTGGTGGGACGCGCTCGTCGGACCCGGTCAAGTCCTCGACACTGAGCGGTGGTTCGTCGTCGCTCCGAACGTGCTCGGCGGCTGTCAGGGCAGTACCGGGCCGTCCTCGCTCCGCCCGGACGGGCGGCGGTGGGGCGGGGGCTTCCCGTTCCTGACACAGCGCGACCAGGTTGCCGTAGAGGCAGGCCTCGCGGATGAACTGGGCGTCGAGCGTTGGGCGTTGGTGGTCGGTGGGTCCATGGGTGGGATGCGGGCACTGGAGTGGGCCGTGGCATATCCGGAGCGGACGGACGCGCTCCTGCTGCTCGCCACCACCGCGTCGGCCAGCGCCGAGCAGATCGCGTGGACCAACATCCAGCTCCGCGCGATCCGTTCAGACCCGCACTGGCACGGCGGCGACTATCACGACACCGGCCGGGGCCCCCACGCGGGACTCGGCCTGGCCCGGCGTCTGGCCCACGTCACCTACCGCAGCGAGCCGGAGTTGGCGGTCCGTTTCGGCCGTACGGCACAGGAGGCGGAGGACCCGTGGGGCGGCGGCCGGTATCAGGTCGAGTCGTATCTTGACCATCACGCCGCCAAGTTGGTCCGCCGTTTCGACGCGGGCAGTTACGTCACCCTCTGCGAGGCCATGAACAGCCACGACATCGGCCGCGACCGGGGTGACCCGCGTGCCGCGCTGCGCCGGGTGACGGCCAGGACCCTTGTCGCCGGGGTCGACTCCGACCGGCTCTATCCGCCGTACCAGCAGGCCGAGTTGGCGGCCGGAATCCCTACTGCGGACCGTCTCCGTCTGATCGAGTCGCCGTACGGCCACGACGGGTTCCTGATCGAGACGGAGCAGGTGGCCGCGCTCGTACGCGAACTGGTCGGTTAGCGGGGCGAGTTCACGTCTGCCCGCGCCCCTACCGCCGACGCCACGGCAACGCCTCCTGGTCGTCCCCGGCGTCCTCCTCGCGGTGGAGCGCGGCGTTGATCGCCTCGCCGATCTCCGCGAACTGGCGTACCTGCTCGGGTGTCAGCGCGTCGAAGACCGCGCGGCGGACGGCCTCGACGTGGCCGGGGGCCGCGCGCTCCAGGAACTCGCGGCCCTGCGCGGTGAGCGCGGCGAGTTGGCTGCGCCGGTTCTCGGGGTCCTCGTAGCGGTCCAGGTAGCCGGCCTCCTGGAGGCGGGTCACGGCGTGGGTCAGCCGGCTGCGGGTGATCTTGAGGCGCTCGGCCAGCTCCGACATGGTCAGGGTGCCCTGCGGAATCGAGGAGAGGTGCGCGAGCAGGATGTAGTCGGAGTGCGTCATCCCCGCGTCGCGCCGCAGCTGACGGTTCAGGTGGTCGGAGAGGAGGGTGGAGAACTCGACGTAGGCGAGCCAGGCTCGCCGCTCCTCGGCATCCAGCCAGCGTGGCGTCGTCATGGTCACATTTTAACCGCACCCGTTTGAACGTTCAAACCAGATGGGCGGGGCCGGACTCGGGCGCTCCACAAGCCCCGGCCACGGCACAGAACCTACGCATCTATGACGAGCCCGCGAGCGCCATAACCGGTGAGGACAGCCGTGACGACTTCCGTGCGGGACCGCAGTCCGGTGCGGGCGAACAGCCGGGACAGCCGGTTGGCGACCGCGTCCTCGGTGAGCCGTAGCACCGTGGCGATCTGCCGGTTGGTCAGGCCTTCGGCGATCAGGGTCGCGAGCAACTGCTCGCTCTCGACGGTGGCTTGTCTGCGGCCGGGCACGGTGATCCCGGCCGCGCGCATCGCGGCCCGGGTGTGGAAGCGTTCCAGTACGGCACCGCTCTCCCCGAAGAGTTCGTACGCCTCGCGCAGCAGTGCGGGTGGGCCGCCACCGACGTCGACGGCGGCGACGAGGGTCACCGACGTCTCGAACGGCTGGCTGCGCGAGCGTGCCAGTCCCACGGCCTCCCGTACGTTCTCCCCGGCGGTGACGGGACTGTCCGGCCGTAGGACCCGGGCCGACGCCGTCAGGTACCTCAGCCGGGTCCTGCCGGTGCCCATCCGGTCGGAGATCCGTTCCAGGCGTTCCAGGCAGGTCACCGCCTCGGCCGTACGTCCCGAGTCAGCGAGCAACTCGGCGAGGGCGGCCCAGAGTTCGTCTGTACCGGCGATCTGCCCGTGCACCTCCGCCGCGTCCAGGCCGCGCCGCAGTGTCCTCTCTGCACCGGTCGGATCGCCGAGGCTCCGCAGTATCTCCGCTTGACCGGCGTCCAGTGAGTACTCCGGTGGGCCCTCCCCCTCGACGCGCACGCTGTCGATCAGGCGGCGGGCGCTCGTGACGCGGCCCCGGGCGAGGAGGATCGCCGCGGTTCGTGCGGGAACCACATAGTGGTCGATCGCCGCCGTATGGATCCCGTTGTTGGCCAGCATCCAGCGGGCCGGTTCCAGTGCCTTGTCCCACTCGCCCCGGAGGTGGTGCCGGAGGAACTGACTGTGCCGGGGCAGCAGTTCGGGGGCCAGGCCCTGAGCCGCCAGGAGCAACTCCCCCGCGTGCAGGTCGCCGCCGTTGAGCAACTCGTCGAACTTGGCGACGGTCAGTGTGTACGCGTGGTCGGGGCCGACGCGCGGCGCTTCCGGAATGGCCAGTGAGCGTCTGAAGCGCTCCGGTCTGCCCAGCGCCAGTTCCGCCGCGGCGCGGAAGCAGTCGGGGTTGGCGGCGGCGCGGACGTCGGTGCTCCACACCGGTTCCGTCCGTACCAGGAGGTCCAGCGCTTCGCGCCATCTCGCCAGGAGACACAGGGCCAGCGCCCGGCCGGTGGTGGCGGCCAGGACGGGCAACCGCAGTTCGTCCCACCACTGTTCCGTCGCCAGTCGCGAAAGCGCCCGCCAGTCCAGGTCGTTGGCCGTCGCCACCGTGAACAGGCTGGCGGTCTCCTGCAGTTCGAGCCGTCCGAGGATGTCCGGGCGGTCCCGCAGGATCGACTCGGCGATGGTCCGCGCGGTCCGGAAGTCCCCGGCGAAATAGGCGGCGACGGCGTACCGCTGCAGGGCCGGGACGCGGTCGGCGGGACGCTCGACGAGGTGGGCGGCGGCCCGGCACCACCGAAGCATTCCCCTGCCCTCGGGATCGGGGTGCAGACGATCCGCGGCGCCCGTCAACTCCGCGACCGCGCGGCCCCGTTCGACCAAGGTCCCCGCTTCCGCGATCCGGTCCGCCAGGTAGGCCACCGCGTCCAGGTCGTCGAGCAGAGGTGTCGCCGGTGGTTTCGCCCCGAACGCGGTGACCGCCGCGTCCGCGTCCGCCCACAGTGTCTCCACCGCCGTGGCGGACAACCGGCTGCGTTCCAGCGGCCCGAGCCGCTCACGGACGGCGTGTGCCGCCAGCGGAACACGGAACGTCCAGCCTCCTGCCGCCGTACCGTCGGGCCCGGGCGACTCTTCGACGATCTCGGCGTCGATCAGTTCGCCGATGGCGCCGCGTGCCTCGTCGGTGGACAGCCCGGCCGACTCCGCGATCAGTTCTACGGCGCGTCCGCCCAGCGGCCACAGAACGCTCAGCGCCCCCGCCACCGTTCGACACGGCTCGCTCAGCCCGTCCAGGGCCCGTACGAACCGGTCACTCTCCGGCAACACCGGCGTCGGCGTCCGCACCCCCACGAAGGCATGGCCGTCCGCCACCCTGATCGCCCCTTGCCGCGACCACTCTGTGAGCAGCGCGTCGACAGCCCCGGGCAGCCCCCGTGTGAGGGCGCGCACGCGCCGGGCCAGACCAGCGTCGGGAGTCGCCCCCAACCGCCGCGCCACCATGGCGCCGGTCTGGTCCGACCCGAGGCGGGGCAACACGATCGAGCGGGCCCCCTGAGCGTCCGCCAGCTCTTCCACGGTTGCGCCCGCACCGTGCTGCCGTAACGTCCGGCCCTCTTCTACGGCCCTCCGGGCACCGGATGTGCTCCCGCTCGCCCCGCCCGTGTCCCGCCCGCCGCGCCCCACGGCCGAGGCCACCACTCGGACACCGGACGGCACCCGTGCGAAGTCGGTTCCGCCGAGCAGGGCCAGCGAATGGGCGTCGGCGTGCTGGAGGTCGTCCAGCACCACGACCACGGACGCGGACCGCGCCAGAGCGAGGCGCAGCAGTGCGGCCATCGCCGTCCCGTCACCGCGCCCGGCCGCCCGCAGCGCTTCCGCGGACCGGCGTTCCTCCAACACCATCACCAGCCGCAGCGCCAGCAGGAACGGCTGTGCGCCGTCGCCCGGAACACAGCCCACCGCGAGGACCAACACCCCCTCCGTGCGCAGCCGTTCACCGAGCGCGTGCACGAACTCGGTGCGGCCGACGCCCAGTTCACCCCGGACCAGCACCAGACGCGGCCCGCCGGGATCCCGCAGCCAGCCACCGGCTTCGTCCAACTCCCGCTCACGACCGGTCAGATGACCGATCCCGGGGCCCGCAGCCAAACCGCCGTGGGCCAACCAGGAGTTGTCGGACGGAGCACTCACAGTCCACCGCACTCTCTTCGACGACACGTGCCGGACGAGCGGTGACGAGCCCGCATGCTCCTGGCGTCTCCAATCGGCCCCGTGGCCGGAATCCGGCCCCCCATCCACATTATGATCACATTCACATCGCCCTTTCCGACGGACGGCAGGAACGGGACGCACACCGCCACGAACATCCGGCTCCTGCCCGCCGTTCACACGCGAAGTACCGGACCCGGAAGGGGTGGACGTGCGGGAATGCGGACCTGTCATCGGCAGGGACAGCGAGATCCGGGACGTCGTGGAGACACTGCGGTCCACCGGCACCTCGGCCCGTACCCTGCTGGTCGTCGGAGGACCCGGGTCGGGCAAGACCACCGTGGTCGAGCGGGCCCGGCACATGGCGGCCGAGGAAGGCGCCAAGGTCCTACGGCTGCGCTGTCACGACGGTGAGAGCCCGCCCGGTGCGGCCGCCCTGGCCGACGGCGTCCACTCGGTGCTCGCCAAGTTCCACGACCGTCGCAGCCCGGTCCGCGTCGGTGCGGTCCGCCGGATCCGGCTCCAAACCAGCGGCCAGGACGGCGAGTTGGCCCTGCTGTCCGTGCTGAGCGAGATCCTCACGGACGCGGCGGCCCACATCCCGTTCGCGGTGGTGGTCGACGACGTCGAACGGATGCCCCGGCCGACGGCATCCGCCCTCGGTCTGCTGCTGCGCGTCTTCCGCCCGGCCGGCGTACCGATGGTGATGGCCGGACGGCCGATCCGCCCCGGAGCCGAAGGCGCCTCGCCACTGACGGCGGCGGCCGACCGGCTGCTCGAACTGCCGCCGCTGCGGCCCTCCGACATCGAAGCCCTCGTCGTAGGGCAACTCGGCCGCCCGGTCGAACCCGCCCTCGTGACAGCGGTGTTGGGCGCGCTGGGCCCGATGGCAGGCATCCCCGAGGCCGTGCTGTCGGTGCTCGACGCGCTGCGCGAACACGGCGACCTCCTGGAACTCGGCGGCCATGTCTGCCTGACCGAACCGGAGAGAGCACTACGACTCACCACCGACGCAACGGAGTTGAGCCGCCTCTGCTGGCCGGGTTCGCCGCCGGACACCGTCGACCTGGACGCCGCGGCGGCGGTGGCCCGCAACCTGGAACACGCCGAGATACGGCTGGACGAGCTGCTCCGGCTGAAGCCGGGGGGTCCGCGGCGGGCCGGCCTCGTCGACCGGGCGCTCACCCCTCTGGTGAAAGACGGGATTCTGACCGTGGACGGGGACGGCCGGATCGCGTTCGCTGTTCCGGCACTCGCGGCGGCGCTGCGCGCACTGCCCACCCACCATGACGTGTCGTCGCTGCACGCCCTGATCACCAGGTCGTTGACCGATCGGCTCGGTGCGGAGACGGCGGGCAGCTGCTACCCCCGCCTGGCCGAACACGTGACGGCCGCCGGGGCCGAACTGGACGACGCCCTCGCGGTGGATGTGCTGCTCGCGGCAGCGCGCACGGACGCCAGGTCGGACTGGCCCCGATCGGTCCGCGCCTACTCCTCGGCCCTGCGGCGCCTGCCGCCGCAGGACCACCGGACGTCCGAAGTGCTGCGCGAGTCCGCCGAGTTGAGCCTGCGCCACGCCGACCACACCGGTGCGCTGGCGCTGGGCGCACCGCTGTTCGCCCACCTGGCCGCGTCACCGGCCGACTCCGATGGGGACTGCCTGGACTTCGTCACCGGGGTGTGGGCGCTGGCGGCGCTGCACGAGCACCAGTTGCCGTCCGTCCGGGATGCCGGAGCCCCGGCTCGCGAGGTCGGGGGCCGGGAGCCTGTCGTGGCCCAACTCGCGGCACTGGCCGGTCCGTTCGGGCTCGGTCCGGTGACTTCTCCGCCGGGAGGCGAGACCGACCGGCCGTCGACCGGCGAACTGCGGACGGAGTCCGGGTCACTGCCGTCCCCGACGGAACTGCGGCTGCTCTCCGCCGCAGCGGGCAGCCGCGCCGACCTGTCGGCCGCTCTGCGCACCCTGCCGCCCGATGGGGACAGCACACCGAAGCTGGACCGGCTGCAGACCGCGGCCGTCCACGCGGACCTGGCCGGCGCCTTGGCCGCCGTTCTCGGTGACCGGTACGCCGGGGCGGGGAACAGCACTGCCGCCTGGTACCACGCCATGGTCGGCGACTACCTCGAAGGCGACTGGGACCGGGCCCTGGTGTCCGCCCGCCGGATCGAGGCGCGCAGCCGGACCCGCGGTACGACGGCGGGCGCGGCACACCCCGCCCGGGCACTCGCGGCCGAAATCCATTGCACCCGTGGGGAGTTGGGGCTCGCCCGGACCTGGCTGGAGCTGATTCCGGACACCGTGTCGCACCCGCTGGTCGCCTGGGCCAGGCTGGGCCTGCGGTACTGGTCGGGGCAGCGGGAGGAGGCGCTGGCGGCGGCCCTCAGGGACGTACGACGGGCTCGCGAGCACGGTCTGCACGCGGGCACGGAGAAGGTGCTCCTGCGGTACGTCTCCTTCGCCCTGGTGGCGGGCCTGCCGCAGGCCATGCCGGAGGCGTTGGACGAACTGGAGGCGCTGCACGCGGTGGTGGGTTCTCCCATGACCCGCGAGGCGATGCTCTTCGGCCGCGGCCTGGTGCACGGCGACGCGGACAGCGCGCTGGCCGCACTCCGGTCGGTGCGCCGACGGGGCGACGCCTACCTGGGCCTGCTCTGCTGCCTGTGCCTGATGGAGATCGGCGACGAGTCCGAACCGTGGCAGGCCGAGGCTTCGCGGATCGCGCGGTCTCTGGGGATCGGCCGAGCCACCCGCACGACACTCGGTCATATGACGCGGCGCCGGACCCTCGGACTGCCGAGGACGCGTCCGGCCTACGACGGGTTCGGCGAGGAGGACGTCAAGCTGACCACGATGGTCAGCGAGGGGGCCACCAACCGGCAGATCGCGGCGCGGCTCACGTGGAGCGAGAAGACCGTGGAGCGCCGGCTCACTCAGCTCTTCCAGCGCACCGGGTGCCGCTCCCGGGCGGAACTGGCCGCGGCCTGGCTGGACGGCAGCCTTGCCCGCCGCGTCACGGTGGCAGACCGCGCGGCCGGGGGTTCCGGCGGAGCAACACCGTTGGGTCTGCGGTGAGTTCACGTGTTCGCGGGTGGCCGCGCCCCGGCGGTCGCCCCGTGGACCCCGCCCGCCGAGGCCAGGTCCACGTCTTGGCCGCGCGGGTCAGGCGAGGAGGGCGGCGTGGGTGTCGATCAGTACACCGAGCCGGCCGGTGTTCAGGGAGCCGTCGGCCCTCACCTGGAAGTTCCACTCCAGGGCGGGGATGTAGCCGAGCACCAGGAGCGCGTCCGTCCCGCGCAACGGCGTGTCTCCCCATCTCTCGTTGCGGTACTGGGCCGCGGTCACCACGAAGAGCCGACGGGCATGCGTCCCGGCGCCGGCCGCGCCGCTGTCCCCGCCCAGGAGCAGGGTCTGCAGGGCCGATGCTCCGTGGCCGCCCGCGGACGACTTGTTCTCACCGACGGCCAGTGCCTCGCCCCGGGTGACCGCGGTGTGCAGACGGGCGGATCGCGCGCTCAGCCCGTCGGTCACCGAGGGAGTGGCCGCCGAACCCACCAGCACGACGGTCGCGAGGGTCCCGACCGGCCCCGAGACGACTTCGGAGATGAGGGCCTGAGCCAGGCGCAGGACATCGTCGTCATCTCCCGTCAGGGCGATCGGCCCGCGCAGCCGTGACAGGTCCACCAGCACTCTTTCGCCTCCGTGGAGGCCGAGGGTGACGGTCAGGGAGTACGGGTGGGTGGGTCCGTCCGACCCCTTGCCGGTGCGGCGCAGGAGCGCCGTCTGCACCCACCACTCCTTCTCGGAGACGTCCGCCGTCCAGGGCGTCGGCGGGTGCGCGTCGGCCCCGGCGAGCCGTAACGTCAGTCGCTGCCCGGAATGGACGAGGACATGTGCCTCCGGTAGCGGGCGGCCCTCGCGGGTGCGCCCAGCGGCCAGGACACTCAGGCCCAGGGCGACCGTCTCAAGTGCCTTGCGGGTGGCGACCGGTGGCGCTGTACGGGCCTGTCCGGACCGGGAAACGCGCCTGCGCCGGACCAGTGCGGCGACAGCCCCGAGCAGGATCAGACCGAACACCGCGGACAGGACAATGGACGCGATCATGCGGCCACCTTTGTTGCTAGAAGTTGTCAGAAACGGTCACCGGCTCTGCGGTGACACCGGAAGCCGTAGCGCGCGGGCGGAACCTTCTCCGGGTGCGCTGCGACGCAAGGCACCGGGCGGGGCCCGCTCCGGTTCGACCCGACGCACGCTCCGGCATCCGAAGCGCGCCGGAACGCGCTTCCCACGGCATAGTCACGCGTCCCCCGTTTCCGGCGGAAGGCGAAACCGCCAACCTTGCCGCTCCGTACAGGGAGTTGGTGGGATCTTCCGTCCCAGGTCGCAGCGGCTGTCGCCGCCGAATCATCCGGTGCCGCCCCACAGGAGACCCACAGCCTCCGGACGTACGGCCGACGGACGCGCGAGGACCCGTCGCACAACTCGCGCCAGATTTCCCTCGGTTCACGGGCGACGGACCCGTGGCACGGAAGTGCGGCCTCCGCGAGTGGCACGATCGGCCTCCCGAACCCGGTGAACGATCCCAGTTGCGAGTTGGGGGGCACATGCCTCAGCAAGTACTCGACAAGAGCCTGCGCGTGGCGATCCACGCACCCGCTCCCCTCGTCCGTGCCGGACTGGCCGGCTTCGTCGCCATGGAGCCGCGACTGCGCGAGGTGCCCCGGGCCAGGATCCGGGAGGCCGACGCGATCGTGGTCGCCGTCGACGTGGCGGACGCCTCCGTCCTGGACCTGCTCCACACACTGTGCGACGAACCCGGCGCACGCTTCCTCGTGGTGGTGAGCAAGCTGTGGCAGGCCGACGTGTCCACGGCACAGCACCGGGGCGTCCGCGCGGTCGTGTGGTGGGACTTCTGCAGCCCGGACGTCTTCGTCCGCACGGTACGCGCCGTGGCCGGCGAGGACGGGACCGCGCCCTCCACCCCTCTGGCACGTGGCACCGCGCCGAAGGAACAGCTCGTCGCGACCTCCCGGGCCCGGGCCGCACTGAGCACGCGCGAGGTGGCCGTACTGCGCCTGATCGCCGAGGGAAAACAGTGCGACGAGATCGCGACGGAACTCGCCTATTCCGAACGCACGGTGAGATACATCCTCTACGGCGCGATGAAGCGCATGCGGACACGCAACCGTGCCCACGCCGTCTCCTACGCCATCCGGGCCGGACTGATCTGACGACCTGGACAACGGAATTGGCCCGCACCCGCCTCAACTCGCGCGGCAGGGCGACCCATTGCTGCCGTGCGCGACCATCGACCGCGACCGCACCACCCTCACCTGGGCGCCGCGCGAACTGAACCGGCGCCCCGACGAGTCGCCGGCATGACGGAAGGCACCGAGGAACCGCTCACCGACTCCGCAACCGATCGCCCGGTGATCGTCGAAGTCACCGGCGCGGGCCGCCTGTTGGGCTTCGACGGTGCCGTCGCCGTCGGGCAGCGGGCGGAACCTCACTCCCCCAAGGGGCGGCATGTCGAATGCGCCGGTTCCCGATCGACGTGAGAGTGGAAGCAGCAGTACCTCCACGACTCAGGAGCACCATCGTGACCGTGACCGCGGATCTCGCCATCTCCCTCGACGGCTACATCGCCGGCACCGACGTGACCATCGACAACCCCGGCGGCGACGGCGCCGAGCCGCTGTTCGAGTGGATCCACAATCTGGCGAGCTGGCGGGAGCGCCAGGGCATGACCGGTGGGGAGGAGAACCGTGACTCCGAGTTGATGCGGGAGTGGTTCGACGCGACCGGAGCGGTGGTGATGGGCCGGATGATGTACGACACGGGGAGGAGTTCTGGGGCGACAACCCGCCCTTCCGTACCCCGGTCTTCGTCCTCACCCACCGCCCCCGGCCGACCCTCGTCAAAGAGGGCGGCACCACCTTCACGTTCGTCACCGACGGCATCCACAGGGCGCTCGACCGGGCGACGGCCGTCGCCGGTGACCGGAACGTCGACATCGCGGGCGGTGCGAGCACGGTGCGGCAGTACCTCGGGGAGGGTCTCATCGACGAACTCCAACTGCATGTGGTGCCCGCTCTCCTCGGCGCGGGACTGCGGCTCTTCGAAGGCCCGGGCGCGGGACCGCAGCGCGTCGAGCCCGTCAGGGTGGTCGAGACTCCCCTCGCCACCCACTTGAAGTACCGCCTCGGCAGGACCGAGGACTGACCCCTCGTGGGGGTTGTCACGCGGCCGCCTCCTCCAGCGCGATCGGGTCCCCCACCCGCACCGTCCCCGTCTCCAGTACGTCCAGGTACACACCGCGGCACGAGAGCCGGCCGAGGTCGAACACCGGGACGCGGCACTCCCGGGCGACCGCGCGCATGAGGCCCCGGTCCGGCGGGAGTTCGTCATGGCCGAGGGCGGGGATCACGCAGCGAGGTGTGGGCACGAGCACGCGGAACAGCGCCTCCCCCACCCGCAGGCGCGACATCGCCCGTCGTGAGAAGAGCGGTGCCGTCCGGCAGGACGACCCGGACCACACCGGAGTCGTCGAGTCGGCTCCGGCAGCGCGGCAACTCGCCCCACTTGCGCGGGTGTTTGGCGCTGCCCACCGCACTCGTCCCGTCGAGGACGGCGTACACCCGGTCCCCGGAGAGCCCGTTCTCCGTGACCGCCACGGCGATCACGGCCTCACCCAACCCCTCGGCTTCACCGGATACCGGTACAGCGCCGTCACAGTCCCCATAGACCAACTATGGGGACTGCGGCCGGAGTTCGGGACGCGATCACTGTCAGAGGGTGAGGAGTTCCTCGTGGAAACCGCCGAATCCCCGTTCGCGGTCGACGAGATGGATCTCCAGGATCCAGTGGCAGGTACGTCCGGCCTTGTCGATGCGGCGCAGTGGCGTGTCGTTGTCGGGGGTGATGTACGACTCGACGTGCGCGCCCTCGATCGTCTCGTGCGGGAACTCCCCCACCAGGTGCCCTGCGTGCCAACCGCCCAGCTCCCAACCCGCCTTGTCGGCGAGGCGGGCGACCTCGGTGTGCAGACGCGCACCGGTGATGTCCGGGGTGTTCTCGAAGAAGCGCCGACCGGCCGCGAACACCTTGGGCAGATCGTCGCGCAGCCGGTGCTTGACCGGGTCGTCGCCCAGGACGAAGGTCCGGCCGAAGTCGGCCTCGTACTCCTCGAAGATCGGCCCGAAGTCGGCGAACACGATGTCGTCCGCGCCGATCACCCGGTCCGGCGGGTTCTCCTTGTACGGCGCGAGCGTGTTCGGTCCCGAGCGGACGATCCGCTTGTGCCAGTGCCGGGTCGTGCCGAACAGCTCGTTCGCGAGGTCGCGAACCCGGTCGCTGACGGCCCGCTCCCCCTCGCCGGGCGCCACGAGCCCGCGCTCCTCGACCTCCGTGAAGAGCAGCGCGGCCTTGGCCTGGGCATCGAGCAGGCGTGCGGCCCGCGTGGGTTCGTCATCAGCCATGGGGCGAACCTAGCCAGCTAGATCGTTCGCGGCAACGTGATTCGCTACGACCGGCTCGCTTCACGGCGTGGGCGAGGCGCGGGCGGCTCACTCCCGTGCCGCGTGTGCGGGTCCCGTCGGTTTCGCCCGCGCCCTGGGGCATGGGTGCGTCGCCTCGGTGGTTCACCCGGCGATGCGCAACGCGCGCGCCAGGAAGTGGTGCGGGGCGTCCTCGTAACAGGACAGGTCCCAACCGGCCGTCCGCAGGGCGGGGCGGAGGTTCTCCTCGGCGAGGGGGTCGTCCGGGTCGAGGGGGCGGCCGTGGCGGGCGACGCGTTCGGCGCGGCCGGAGGGGTGGAACAGGAGCAGGGTGCCGCCCGGAGCGGTGACTCTGGCCCATTCGCGCAGGGCCGTCGCCGGGTCGGGTACGTGGTTGACCAGGCCCGCGCTGAAGACCGCGTCCACTGCTGCGGTCGGCAGGGGCAGCCGGCAGGCGTCGGCAAGGAGCAAGCACCCGTCCTTGTCGCGGCCTTCGCGGAGCGCGGCGGTGAGCATCGCGGGCGTGAGGTCGATGCCGACGACGAGGCCCGCGTCGCCGACCTGTGCGCGCAGCGCGGGCAGCGCACGGCCGGTGCCGCAGCCCAGGTCCAGCACACGTTGGCCGGGGCAGAGTTCCATCCGGTCGACGGCCGCCGCGTACCGGGGTCCGTCGCCCGCGAACTGCTCCTCCCAAGTGGCCGCCCGCCGGGTGAAGAAGGCGCGTGTCGCCGTCCGCTCGGCGCGCTCCGCGACGAAGGCGGCGAAACGCTCGAACACGCCGTCACGGTGACGGGCCAGCACGGCGAGTTCGGCGGACGCGGACTCCACGACTCCGGGAGCGGTGGCCGCTTCCTCCGGGAACGCGTCGGCGAAGGCCCCGACCGCCGCCTCGTCCACCTCCAGGTGGAACTGCATGCCCCACGCCGAGCCACCGATCCGGTACGCCTGCACCGGGTACTGGTCGCAGGAGGCCAGCAGGGTCGCCCCGGCCGGCAGGTCCATCGTGTCGCCGTGCCAGTGCAGCACCCGCAGCCGCTCGGGAACTGCGCCGAACAGGGCGTCGGCGCGCGCCGCATCCGTCATCCGTACGTCGGCCCAGCCGACCTGCGTGCCGTTGCCCGGCCGGGCGACACCGCCAGCCGCGACGGCCAGTAGCTGCGCGCCGAGGCACACACCCAGTACGGGGACCTCGGCCGCCAATGCGGCCCGCAGCAGGGCGAGTTCGGCGCTACGGCTGGGGAAGTCCTCGTAGGCGGCCATCGCCCCGCCCATCACCACCAGGCCCACCAGGTCGTCGGCCGTGTCCGGCACCGGGTCGCCCGCCCAGGTCCGGCAGACCCGCATCGCCAGCCCGGCCGCCTCCAGCGCGGCGCCGATGGCGTAGGGACCTTCCTGCGGTGCGTGCTCCACGATCTGGATCACGGGCCACCACCTCCCGCACGACCGTACCCGCACGACGGTCGGATCGAAACGCGGATACGAGGCAATAGACCGAGTTCTCCTCGCATCTGCCAGCCGATTTTCCTTATCGCCTCGGATGCCCGAGCCCCTTCGACGGAACACCGTCTTCGTCGCTGCCCGCGGGCTCCTCGGATTTGCCAGGACGAAGGAGACTCCCTGGTGGCGGATGCGACGGGGTCTGTGACGGGCGCGGCCGGAGCGGCTAGCTTGTGGACTCACAGTCGCAATAAATCCGGCAATCCAGACCTTTTCTCTGTGAGGCGTTCCGTCATGAGCTTGAGCATCCGCAACCAGATTCCCGGCACCGTCACGGCCGTCACGCCCGGCGCGGTGATGGCGACCGTGAAGGTACGCCTCGACGGCGGCCAGGACCTCACCGCGGCGATCACGCTGGAGGCCGTGAAGGAGCTGGGGCTCGCCGAGGGTACGGCCGTGCGCGCCATGATGAAGTCCACCGAGGTCGCGCTCGCCACGAGCCGGGTGGAGGGGGTGTCCATCCGCAATCAGCTGCCCGGCACGGTCAGCGATGTCGCCACCGGCGGGGCGATGGCCGTTGTCAAGGTCACGGTCGACGGGGGTGAGCTGACCGCCGCGATCACCAAGGACGCGGTCGGCGACCTCGGCCTGAGGACCGGTACGCCGATCGTCGCGCTGATCAAGTCGACCGAGGTGTCCCTCGCGACCGTCTGACGCGGGGCGACCCCGGTCAGGTCGGGTGTTGCTCGGCCCGGGCCCCGCGCACAGGGCCCGGGCCGCACTCCGCGCCGGGGCGTCGGCACCGCGAAACCACCTGGTGGGCGGGGACGCCGTAGCCGGAAATCCAGTGAGGGACGACGCGCGGACGCGCACCGGGACCCGGCATCGGTGCCGTCCCGCGTGAGCGCCTACGCTGCTCGGGGAAGGTAGCCGTAACCAGGAGACCAGCGGAGAAGGGGCGTCACCCGTGGCAAGCGACCGACAAGGTACGGCCGAGGCCGCCGACGCGTCCCGCCCCGTCCCACCCGGCCAGCGTCATGTGCACGGTTGGCCGGTCTCGCACTACGGGCCCGTCCCCCGGTTCCGTCCCGAGCGCTGGAACCTGCGCGTCCACGGCGCCACTGCCGACGGCGCCGAGCACAGCTGGACGTTCGACGAACTGGCACCCCTGCCCCATGTCACGGTCCTCGCCGACCTGCACTGCGCGTCCGGCCCGACCTCCACCGACCACGAGTGGTACGGCATTCCCGCGACCGTCGTCCTGGACCTGGTCCCGCCCGCGCCGGAGGTCACGCACGTCATGGCCTGGGCGGAGTACGGCTACTCCACCAACCTCCGCCTCGCCGACTTCACCGCTCCGCAGACCCTGCTGGCCACCCATCACAACGGCGAGCCCCTCACCGCCGAACACGGCTTCCCGCTGCGCCTGGTGGTGCCGCAGCTGTACGGCTACAAGAGCCCCAAGTGGCTGCGCGCCATCGAGTACCTCACCGAGGACCGGCGCGGGTTCTGGGAGGAGCGGGGATACCACAACATCGCCGACCCCTGGAAAGAGCAGCGCTACTCCTACCAGGAGCAGGACGACGAGAGTGCACAGGTTCCCGGCCGATAGGCCGAAACCCGCGACGCGGCTCGACGAGCACGACACGTAGCCTCGTCCGCATGGTTACGCATCGATTCGTTGACGTGAACGGCGTCCGGCTGCACATCGCCGAACAGGGCCAAGGCCCCTTGGTGATACTCCTGCACGGCTTCCCGGAGTCATGGCATTCCTGGCACCGCCAGATCGGCCCGCTGGCCGACGCGGGGTTCCGGGTGGTCGCCCCCGACCAGCGGGGATACGGCAGCAGCGATCATCCGGACGACGTCGACGCGTACACCATCTTCCATCTGGTCGGTGATGTCGTGGGCCTGATCCAGGAGTTGGGCGAGGAGAAGGCGTACGTCGTCGGGCACGACTGGGGTGCGCCGGTCGCGTGGCACACCGCGCTGCTGCGGCCGGACCTGGTGCTCGGGGTGGCCGGGCTGAGCGTGCCGCCGCCGTACCGGGGGACGCAGCGTCCGATGGCCATGATGCAGGAGATATTCCAGGGCCGCTTCTACTGGAACTACTTCAACCAACCGGGCGTCGCCGACGCCGAGTTCGCCCGGGACACCCGCACCACACTCCGCAAGTTCCTCTACTCCGCCTCCGGTTCGGCCTCTCCCTCCGGCGAGATCATGCAGCCGCTGGTCGACCCCGAGAAGGGCTGGCTCGTGGCCATGGAGGACCCCGAGGTGCTGCCGGAGTGGCTCACCGAGGAGGATCTCGACGCGCTGACCGAGAGTTTCTCCAGGGGCTTCACCGGCGCCCTGAACTGGTACCGCAACCTCGACCGCAACTGGGACCTGACGGCACCGTGGAACAACGCCGTCGTCACCCGGCCCGCCCTGTACATCTTCGGCGACCGCGACCTCGTGCCCGCGTTCCCCGGCGCGCGCGACATCATCGCCCAGCTGCCGAACTTCATGCCCAACCTGGTGCGCGCGCCCATCGAGCTGCCCGGCTGCGGGCACTGGACCCAGCAGGAGCGCCCGGACGAGGTGAACGCGGCGCTCGTCGACTTCCTCACGACCTGCGAGCGGAATGCCGGCGGTGGGCCGGGAACGGGGTCTGGCCAGTCGTGATGATCTGAGCCACGTGACCTGGTCGGAGGTCGGGCGGGGAAACCCGCTCGACCCGGTCACCTCCACGAGGAGATCCTTCGGGCATGGAGTTCCTCTGCTACCACCGCGACCGGCCGGATTCCCTCACACTGCGCGAGGAACTGGTGGAAAAGCACTGGTCCTACATGGACCGGTACGCGAAGGAGATGATCGCCCGGGGCCCGACCCTGGCCGACGACGGCGACACCCCCACCGGCAGCGTGCACATCCTCGACCTGCCCGATCCGGCCGCCGCCCGCGCGTTCGCCTTCGACGAGCCGAACTACCAGGCCGGTGTCTACCGGGACGTGCTGCTGCGCCGGTGGCGCAACACCCTGGGGCGCACCATGTGGGACTTCCCCGGCGGCCGGACCGGCGGCAACCGCTACCTGGTGCTCGGCTTCGGCACCGGGCAGGCCGCAGACCTGACGGTGTCGCCCGGCCGGCACGAACTGATCGCGTACGGGCCGCTGTTGTCCGACGACGGCACCACCTGGCTGGGCACGGCGGCGCTGCTCCGCGCACCGGACCCGGAGACGGCACGCACCGTGCTGACCCGGGACCGGTACGCCGACATCGAGGTCCACAACTGGCAGTTCGGCGGGCGCCCGTCCTGATCCACCGGACACCCCCGCCCTCGTCGAACGCACCGGGGCCGAGCTCCGCCGCCTCGTCAACTGACGCCGGAGCCCTCGGAGTTCATGCCTACGACGTCCGAGGGCGGGCAAGTCCGCCAACCGCCAGGAGTTCGTCCCACGCGTCCAGTGCCGTGGCCTCGATGTCCGACGTGCCCAGCAGTCGGGCACCCGCGGCGGCCATGGCGGTGCCGTGCCCGGCCCAGGTGTCGAGGTGGCCCTGAAGGACGGCCCGGTTTCCGGGGTCGGCGTCGGTCAGGAACTTCAACAGGGCCCGGGTCCAGCGGGCCGCGCGTTGGGCGTCCCGCCCCAGGTCGTCGGTGATGAGGGAGTCGAGGGGGACGCCGACGGTGTCGAGGCGGCGGGCAAGGCCGTGCAGGAGTACGGCGTCGGCGACCGGTTTGACCACGATTTGGAAGGCGACCAGCGCCACGTCCCAGTCGTAGGCGACCAGTGCTTCCTCGACGGACCGGCGGAACGGCTGCCAGTCCGGTTGGTGCTCCCAGGTCGTGCGTTCGGCGATGCCGAAGGCGCGGTCGGGGTGGGTGCGGGCCAGTTGGGTGGTGCGGTAGGCGAGGAGTTGGACGCGGCGGAGCTGGTCGGCGGTCTGGAAGGCGGCGCAGGTGGCGATGTAGCTGCCGGGGGCGAGTTGTTGGAGGTAGGCGGAGAGCATCTGCTGGCCGTGGACCAGGTAGCGGGCCGGGGTCACGGCCAGTGCCAGCAGGTCGAGTTGACGGGCCGTCAGGCGCTCGTCGTGCTGTTCCTCGTCGAAGCGTTCGAGCAGGCCCTCGACGTACGTCTCACGGTCGTCCTGCATGGCCACATAGCTGCCGTACGTCACCCGGTCGGGATCGCGGAAGGCGTCCCAGTCGGGGACGGTCAGCGCCATGCCGTCGCGGTGTTCGCGCAGCCAGCGGTTGCCGTGCGCGTCGGGCGGGAGTTCCAGCGGGGTGGCGCCCATGGTGTGGTTCATGCCGTGGGTGAGGACTTCGTATTCGCCGGGGCGGCGGCCCAGGTCGCCGAAGGCGCTCCAGGTACGCAGGCGGGTCGCGCGCCGCCGGTCGCGCTGCTGTGCCATGGCTTCTCCTGACCTTGTCACTGACTGCCCTGCCTCTGGCTGCCTCGTCACTGGCTGCTGCTTCGTCACTCGCTGTGGAACCACACGTACTCCTGCGACCGGGAGCGCATCCGCCCCTTGAAGGAGGGCATCTCGATCTCCAGGGCGGCGAGTTGGAAGGTCCCGCCGAGGTGTTCCTCCAGACTGCGCCGGGTCAGCCGGCACTCGTGCGGGGTGTGGACGCGTACGTAGTCGTCGCGGTCCACGACGTACACGTCACGGTCGGGGTTGTCGTCGGACACCGCCTCGATGACGGCGTCCGCCAGCGGCCCGGAGCGCAGCACCGGGCCGACGAGCACGGGGTCGAGCGGGGCGTCGCTGTCGAGTTCGTAGACGGTCATGGGGTGGGTGCCGGCCTTTCGTCGGACGGGCGGCGGCTGACGTACACCTGGCCGTCGGCGATACGGGTGTCGTGGCGTACGAGGCAGGAGCCGCGCGGGTTGATGCCCCGGCCGGTGCGTACGTCGAACTCCCACAGGTGGAAGGCACAGGTCAGGACGGTGCCGTCGAGATCGCCCTCGGCGAGGGACTGCCGCTGGTGCGGGCAGGTGCCCCGGTAGGCGAGGTAGTCGCCCTCGACGCGGATCAGCAGGATCTCCGTGCCGTTGACCTCGAAGGGCTCCATCTCGCCGTCCCACAGGGCGTCTTGGGGAGCCACCGGCACATAGTCGGGGGCCTCCTCAGTCACGGAACCGCACGTCCAGCCATTGCAGGGGCAGCAGGGACAGTTCGCCGAGCGTCACCGACGGGTCGATCTTCCGGTCGTCGAGGTACACGTCGTACGAGGGGACGCCGGGCGGAGCCGCCACCCGTCGCCCGACGCTGTGCACGGCCACCTTCTCCGCGACGGTGTCCATGGTGTCGTCGGTGTCGACGGCCACCAGGTGCGGGATGAAGTCGCCGACCAGCCTGCCGACGATGGGGAACAGTGCCATGTGGGTGAATCCCCTTATGCCTTGGGGTCGTTGGCGTACTCGCGGGCCCAGCGGTAGCCGTCCGTGTCGTCGCCCATGACGTCCGGGGTGAGGCCCATCCACGCCAGTGCGCCCGGCAGGTCCATGGGCTGGATGTCCCCGCCGATGAACCGGTCGACGACCGTGCGGTGGCCCGCGTACCGCTCGGGTTCCTGCTCGAAGCACCACTTGGAGATCTCGCTGTCGA
The DNA here is from genome assembly GCF_042721125.1 of Streptomyces sp. NPDC058469. Classification (NCBI taxonomy): domain Bacteria; kingdom Bacillati; phylum Actinomycetota; class Actinomycetes; order Kitasatosporales; family Streptomycetaceae; genus Streptomyces; species Streptomyces sp. NPDC058469. Next base: position 1,722 of record NZ_JBHXME010000070.1, on the reverse strand, counting down.
AGTGGTGGATACGGCCGTCACGGACGAGGGAGACGGGGTGCAGCCGCTCGCGGGACATGGCGGTGCCGAGGGGCAGTTGGGTGACGCTGCACAGGGCCGGGAGTGTCTCGGGGAGGGTGCGGTCGATGTGTCCGGCGTTGATGTTGCGGATGATCTCGTCCCACAGGACGCCCCAATTCTCCTCCCACTGGGGGTACTTGTCGTTCAGCCAGACCCGCTCGTCCTTCGAGACACCGGCGCTGGTGTTCCAGAAGAGGGTGGGCCGGTAGAACCACAGCCCGAGTTGCATCGCGTGCTGGCCGTTGTCCAGGGAGTACAGGAAGTCGTCCCAGTACCACGGGCGCTTCAACCCGTAGTCCTCCAGCACCCGTTCGTGCTGGTCGACGATCCATTCCAGCATGAACTCCTTGTAGGACATCTTCCGTTTGTCGAGCGGCGTGTAGTAGTCCATCGCCGGTCCGGTGAGGGTCTGGAAGATCCGGGAAGCGCGCCAGAACGCCACGTCCACGATCCGCTGCGCGCGTTGCGGATCATGGGCCATCACCACTTCCAGGGTGGGGAAGCCCTGTTGGGCGTGGCGGGCCTCGTCGGTCTGGATGGAGGAGAGCAGGTTCGACCAGTTGACGTCGCCGGCCGCCATCGCGTCGGAGGCGAGGGCGACGAACTGGATGTTGCTGAAGCCGTGTTCGAGGGTCAGGTTGGAGGCGAGACACGCCTCGACGCAGTCGGCGCCCAGCATGATGTCGTCGAACAGACTCTTCGCCGCCACGACCGCCCACTGGTTGGTGTGGTACGCCTTCTGCGCCCAGTCGAAGCGGGTGTCGTGCTTCAGCAGGGCGTGCGAGAAGCGCAGGCTGAGCTGGGTGTGCCGGGTCTCGTCGAGGAGCCCGAAGACACCGAGGTTGCGCCATTTCGGGGAGGGGGCGAAGCGGCAGAACCGGCTCTGCATGGTGACGGCCATGTACTCGACCATCGTGATCAGTCCCATGTGCATCTGCGAGGCGGCGACATGGGACGCGGGTAACTGGTCGTAACTCCCCGCCCGCTGAAGGGCGTTGCTCACCGCCTTGACCCCGGACTCCTTCTCCCGCTGGACGCGCACGTAGTCCCGGTACGAGACACGGAACGGCTCCTCCCAGGCGTCCCACGCGTCCTCCGGGATGCCGTCGGCGCCGGTCCACTCCGCGGGGAAGGCGGCGGCACGGTCCACGTACGAGAAGGTCCAGTCGAGGTCGCGCGAGGTCTCGTACCAGTCGTCCTGCGTGAGAAGCATGCGGATCACATCCTGATGGAATGGTGCGCGGGCCGCCTCTTAGCCGCATTTTCCACCGGCATACCACCCACTGCCAGCAGAACGGGACACATGTCCGACAATCGCCCATTGCCCTGACGCTACGTCATAATCGTTCAGCACAGAGCGACTTGGAATCTCTCGGCGCCTTCAAGACAACCTCCGGCGAGGGCCGGCGCGTTACTCATGCGTGCACCCAAACATTTCTACGACCTCAGCTCATGAACGCCCTCCCCGGAGGCCGTTCGCCCTGTCGGCCCTCGTCGCGACCACGGTGGCCGCCCTGCTGGTCGGCTGCTCGTCCTCGACGAGCCCCACGGTCGCGAAGGCGGTCGGCCCGCCGGTCTCGACGGCGGGGGGGGGGGGGGGGGCGAGTCCCGCGGGGCCGGGCCGGGGGTGGAAAACGGGGTACACGTACAAGAAGGCCGGCC
>NZ_JBHXME010000069.1:0-50457 GCF_042721125.1 Streptomyces sp. NPDC058469 | reverse complement strand
GCCTGGACCGACCGGCGGGACGAGGTCGCCGAGGTCGCCGGGAAGATCACACGGGCCGCCCCCTGTTGGCGTGTGGCGCCTACGCCTTGGCGTAGAGCCTCGTGAGCGCGATGCCGGTGTTTCCGGCGTCGTAGACGAAGCCGCCGACCTTCGAACCGTGCATCCAGTTGCGGATGGCGTGGTAGTCGGGGACACAGGCCGCGAGTTCCATGACCTGCTTGTCGATGGCGCCCCAGGCCTTGTTGGCCGCGTCCGCGTCGGTGATCAGCGAGGCGGCCGCGATGGCCTTGTCGACACTGGCGTTCTTCAGCTGCGCGTAGTTGCTGCGGCCGTCGCCGATGTTGTCCCCGTCCCAGCAGGGGTAGAACACCGAGTAGCCGCCCGGCCAGTCGGGGCTCCAGCCGGCCGCGAACAGGTCGTAGCTGTTGTCGATCTTGCCGATCTGGGTGTAGAAGGTCGACTTGTCGAGCTGCTGGTTGACGACCGTGAAGCCGGCCGCCTCCAGCGCGTTCTTGATCGCGACGGCCTGCTTCACCGCGTTGTCCGACGTCTGGTAGGCGATGACCAGCTTCTGACCGGTCTTGCCGGCCTCCTTCAGCAGGGCCTTGGCCTTGGCCGGGTCGCCGCCGGGCTTCGTGGTCTTGCCGTACAGGTCGAAGTCCGTGTAACCGGGCGTGACCGGGCTGAAGATGGTGGTCGCGATCTCGCTGGTGGACGCGCCGCCGCGGATGGTCTGCAACTGCTGGTTCGGCCAGGCGTAGTTGATGGCCTGGCGCACCTTGACGTCCGTGATCCGCGTGGTGTTGATCGGCCAGTAGTAGGTGACCGTGTCGACGGCGGTGAGCACCTGCTTCTTGAGCTTCGCGTTGGTGAGGACCGTGGCGATCCGCTCGGCGGCGACCTCGTTGAAGATCGACATCGTGTACTGGTCGTTGCCCTTGTCCGCGATGTAGCGGTCGGTCGAGGCCAGCAGTTCGAAGCCGAACTGGAAGAGGTACTTGTCCGGGTAGGCGTTGCGGATCGGGTCCGTCGCCGCGTCCCAGTGCGCGTTGCGGGTGTACGTCAGGGACTTGCCGATGCTGCGGGCCTCGATCTTGTAAGGACCACAGGAGAACGGCTTCTTGTCGTACTTCTCCTTGGTGTCCTTCGACTTCTTCACGAAGGAGTACGCCCGCTCGGCGAGCGTGAAGTTGAAGTCACCGCGGGCCTGGTTGAGGCGGAAGGTGATGGTCTTGCCGTCGATCTCGATGGAGTCGAGGCTCTTGCCGTCGTAGGGACCCTTGTACTTGTCGCCACCGACCAGGAACTGCTGGACGTAGCGGGGGCCCTCGGTGACGAAGGAGGCGAAGAGGCGCTCGAAGGTGTGGCGGACGTCGTCCATGGAGAGGTCGGAGCCGTCCTCCCACTTGATGCCGTCCTTGATGGTGAACGACCAGGTCTTGCCGCCGTCCTTGGCCGTGCCCGCGTCCGTGGCCACGTCGCCGACCAGGGTGGCGCCACCCTTGGAGTCGAGCTTGTAGCCGGTCAGGCCGCGCATGATCGGCGTGGTGATGAGGATCTCGGTGGAGACGTAGATCTGCGCCGGGTCCAGGTGGTCCATGTCGAACTGGTCGAGCCCGTAGATCGTCCCGCCCTTGACCGCGCCGGCGACCTCGGGAGCGGGGCCCGTCGAGTCCGCCTTCGTGCCGACCGCGATCTTGCTCTGCTTGGCCTTGCTGACCGAGGGGACCTTGTCGTTCGAGGTCGAGTTGCCGCCGCCACAGGCGGTCAGCACCGAGCTCGACGCGGCCACCACACCGGTGGCGATCATGAAGTTTCTACGGGAAAAAGACACAGTAGCCCTGCCTTACGGGTGGGACGGACCAGCCGGACGACATTGACCGGGCCGGAGATGAGAGATGGGTCAGCGCTTCGACTTCGGGTCGAGCGCGTCGCGCACCGAGTCGCCGAGCAGATTGAAGGCCAGAACGAAGATCACCATGGAGAGGCCCGGGAAGAGCATGAAGGTGAAGTCCTGGGTGTAGAACTGGGCGCCCCGCTGGATCATGACGCCCCAGTCGGGGGTCGGGTCGATCATGCCGACGCCGAGAAAGGCGAAACCCGCTTCCGCGGTCACATAGGCCGGGAGCATGAGCGTGGACTGGATGAGGATCGGGGTCCACAGGTTCGGCAGCAGTTCCTTGAACACGATCCGCGCCGGCGACGCCCCGGTCACCTTGGCGGACTCGACGAACTCCCGCTCGCGCAGGCCGAGTACCTGGCCGCGCAGCAGGCGGGCGATCGACGCCCAGCCGAAGAAGGACATCATGATGATGAGCGCGGTGGCCCGCAGCCAGGTCGGGATGTTGTCGTCGGCGGCGACGAACAGACCGAACACCACCGGCATGAAGGCGATGATGAACAGCGTCGAGGGGATCGACAGCACGATGTCGACGATCCGGCCGACGAAGTAGTCCGTCTTGCCGCCCAGGTAGCCCGCCGTCACGCCGATCACCACGCCGAGGGCGGTCGTGATCAGGGTGGCTGCCAGGGCGATGCCCAGCGAGGTCCGGATGCCGTAGATCAGGAAGGTGAAGACGTCGCGGCCCAGTTGTGGCTCGATGCCGAACCAGAACTGCGAGCTCATGCCGCCGTTCGCGCCCGCCGGGTACGAGAAGGCGTCGAGCAGACCCGGGTCCTGGCTCGCGTACGTCGTGTACGGATCTTTCCCGTAGAGCTTGGATATCAGCGGTGCGGCCAGCGCGATCGCGAAGAAGAAGATCACGATGATCGCCGATATGACGCCCGTACGGTCCCGTTTGAAACGGCGCCACGCGAGCTGACCCGGGGACCGGCTCTCGTTGGCCTTCGAGTCGGGAGAAGTGATCGACTTCTCGACGCTCTCGTCGGTCACCTCGAGCGGGGCCGCGGATGGAGTTGGGGGGGTCATGGTGCTCCTGGCCCAAGGGCGGGTCTGAATGACTCCGCAGGGCACTCCCCTACGGGCTACGCCGGACTTTTTCAACGCAATTCATGCAAGGTCAATAAAATCTGGACCGACTTGGGTTTCTCTTTACCTTCTTTTCCATCTCTTGGTCAGTCCGTAGCTACGCGGGTAGCGTGCCGTGATCGATCCGTGTTTTACATCGGGCCAACTACGCGAAGCGGGCAATGAGTTCGTTATGCGGACGCCTCTGTATCGGAATGCGTACACCGGGGCGTCGTAATCCAACGGTTCCGCATCGCTTCGCGGTGATCCATTGTGCGCTACACGGAAGATCCTCTGAACGGACGTCAGGGGTCCCCCGAAAGGGTGGGCCCGCAGGCGATGTGGTCCTTTTCAGTCGATATTGACCGGTAACGGATCGGCATGGATCGGTTTTCCTGAGGAGGCACTCGATGCGTGGAGCCACGCACGCCAAATGGGCCGCTTGCGCGGCGGCGGTAGCCCTCGCGGCGACCGCCTGTGGGGGCGGCGGGAGCAGTAGCGGCGGCGGCGGTGGTGACGGCAGCGCGGTGCTCAGCGCCTCCTGGGGAGATCCGCAGAACCCGCTGGAGCCGGCCAACACCAACGAGGTGCAGGGCGGCAAGGTCCTCGACATGGTCTTCCGCGGACTGAAGCGGTACGACCCGAAGACCGGCAAGGCGCAGGACATGCTCGCCGACAAGATCGAGACCACGGATTCGCAGAACTTCACGGTCACGGTGAAGAGCGGCTGGAAGTTCAGCAACGGCGAGGCCGTCACCGCGAAGTCGTTCGTCGACGCGTGGAACTACGGGGCGAGCCTGAAGAACAACCAGAAGAACGCGTACTTCTTCGGGTACATCGAGGGCTACGACAAGGTCCACCCCGACAGCGGTTCGCAGTCCGCCAGCACGCTCACCGGGCTCAAGGTGACCGGCACGGACACCTTCACCATCAAGCTCACCCAGAAGTTCTCGACCTTCCCCGACACCCTCGGGTACGCGGCCTACTCGCCGCTGCCGAGCACCTTCTTCTCGGACCACGCGGGCTGGCTGAAGAAGCCGGTCGGGAACGGGCCGTACACCATCGCGTCGTACACCAAGGGCTCGCAGATGCAGCTCAAGAAGTGGGCCGGGTACACCGGGACGGACAAGGCGCAGAACGGTGGGGTGACCCTCAAGGTCTACACCGACAACAACACCGCCTACACCGACCTGATGGCCGGCAACCTCGACCTCGTCGACGACATCCCGGCCTCGCAGCTGAAGAACGTCAAGAGCGACCTCGGCAGCCGGTACATCAACACACCCGCCGGCATCATCCAGACCCTCGCGTTCCCGTACTACGACAAGAACTGGAACAAGAGCGGCTCGGAGAAGGTCCGCACGGGCCTGTCGATGGCGATCAACCGGGACCAGATCACCAACACGATCTTCCAGAAGACCCGCACCCCGGCCACCGACTGGACCTCACCGGTGCTCGGCACCGAGGGCGGCTTCCAGGACGGGCTGTGCGGGGACTCCTGCAAGTACAACCCGACCGAGGCGAAGAAGCTGGTCCAGGAGGGCGGCGGGATCCCCGGCGGGCAGGTCAAGATCACGTACAACGCGGACACGGGCTCGCACAAGGAGTGGGTGGACGCGGTGTGCAACTCCATCAACAACGCGCTCGGCAACGACAAGGCGTGCGTCGGGAATCCGGTCGGCACCTTCGCGGACTTCAGGAACCAGATCGGTCAGCACAAGATGACGGGCCCCTTCCGCGCCGGCTGGCAGATGGACTACCCGCTCATCCAGAACTTCCTGCAGCCGCTGTACTACACCAACGCCTCCTCCAACGACGGCCTGTGGTCCAACAAGGACTTCGACAAGCTCGTGAACCAGGCCAACGCGGAGACGGACACGAGCAAGGCGATCAAGCTCTTCCAGCAGGCCGAGGGCGTCGTCCGCGACAACATGGCCGCCATCCCGCTCTGGTACCAGAACGGCAGCGCGGGCTACTCCGACCGGCTCTCCAACGTGGCGCTCAACCCGTTCAGCGTCCCCGTCTACAACGAGATCAAGGTCAGCTGAGCCGCACCGGGGGCGGGCCCGGCGCGGCCCGCCCCCATGAACCCCGGAGCCCCCATGGGACGGTACGTAATCCGGCGTCTGCTGCAGATGATCCCGGTCTTCATCGGCGCCACACTGTTGATCTTCCTGATGGTGAACGTGATGGGCGACCCCATCGCGGGCCTGTGCGGCGACCGACAGTGCGACCCGTCGACGGCCGCCCAGCTGAAGCGGGAGTTCGGCCTCGACAAGCCCGTGTGGCAGCAGTACCTGACCTACATGGGGAACGTCTTCACCGGTGACTTCGGGACGGCGTTCAACGGCCAGAAGGTCACCGAGCTGATGTCGACCGCGTTCCCGGTCACCATCCGGCTGACCCTCGTGGCGATCGTCATCGAGGTCGTCGTCGGCATCGCGCTCGGTGTGATCACCGGTCTCAAGCGCGGCCGTCCGATCGACACCGGTGTGCTGCTGCTCACCCTCGTCGTCATCTCCATCCCGACCTTCGTCACCGGCTTGCTGCTGCAACTGCTCCTCGGCGTCGAATGGGGCTGGATCAAACCGTCCGTCTCACCGGACGCGACCTTCAGCGAACTGATCGTCCCCGGGCTGGTGTTGGCCTCGGTCTCGCTCGCGTACGTGACCCGGCTGACCCGGACGTCCATCGCGGAGAACCGGCGCTCCGACTACGTCCGTACGGCCGTCGCGAAGGGCCTGCCCAGGCGCCGGGTGATCGTCCGCCACCTGCTGCGCAACTCCCTCATCCCCGTGGTCACCTTCATCGGCACCGACATCGGTGCCCTGATGGGCGGCGCGATCGTCACCGAACGGATCTTCAACATCCACGGGGTCGGCTTCCAGCTCTACCAGGGGATCGTGCGCCAGAACACCCAGACCGTGGTCGGCTTCGTGACCGTCCTCGTCCTGGTGTTCCTGGTCGCCAACCTGCTCGTCGACCTCCTCTACGCCGTACTCGACCCGAGGATCCGCTATGCCTGAGCAGCCGTTCGAGCCCGAACGCGCCATCGCCGGGACCGGCATGGGCGGCGCGATGGACCTCGCGACGAGCGAGGCGGAGACCCTGGAGAAGACACCGGGAGGGCCCGAAGGCACCGGCCCGGCCGGCAAGCCCCACTCCCTCTGGTCCGACGCCTGGCGCGACCTGCGCCGCAACCCCGTCTTCATCATCTCCGCGCTCGTCATCCTCTTCCTGGTGGTCATCTCCCTCTGGCCCTCCCTGATCGCCTCCGGCAACCCCCTCAAGTGCGACCTCGCCAAGGCCCAGGAGGGCTCCCAGCCGGGCCACCCCTTCGGCTACGACGGCCAGGGCTGCGACGTATACACGCGCACGGTCTACGGCACCCGTACGTCCGTCACGGTGGGCGTGCTCGCCACGCTGGGTGTCGCGGTGTTCGGGTCGGTGCTGGGCGGGCTCGCCGGGTTCTTCGGCGGGGTGTGGGACTCGATCCTGTCCCGGGTCACGGACATCTTCTTCGCGATCCCGGTCGTCCTCGGCGGCCTGGTGCTCCTGTCCGTGGTGACCAGCAACACGGTCTGGCCGGTCATCGGGTTCATGGTCCTGCTCGGCTGGCCGCAGATCTCCCGCATCGCCCGCGGCTCGGTCATCACCGCCAAACAGAACGACTACGTCCAGGCCGCGCGAGCGCTGGGCGCCTCCAACTCCCGCCTGCTGCTACGCCACATCACCCCGAACGCGGTCGCCCCGGTGATCGTCGTCGCCACCATCGCGCTCGGCACCTACATCTCGCTGGAGGCGACCCTGTCGTACCTCGGCGTGGGCCTGAAGCCGCCCACGGTCAGCTGGGGCATCGACATCTCGGCAGCCTCGCAGTACATCCGCAACGCCCCGCACATGCTCCTCTGGCCCGCCGGAGCCCTGGCGATCACCGTCCTCGCGTTCATCATGCTCGGCGACGCGGTGCGCGACGCCCTCGATCCGAAGTTGAGGTGAGGCGGCGTCATGCTGCTCGAAGTGCGGGATCTGCATGTGGAGTTCAGGACCAGGGACGGGGTCGCCAAGGCCGTCAACGGGGTCAACTACAGCGTGGACGAGGGGGAGACCCTCGCCGTGCTGGGGGAGTCGGGGTCCGGGAAGTCCGTGACCGCGCAGGCCGTCATGGGGATTCTCGATGTGCCGCCGGGGAAGATCACCGGCGGGGAGATCCTCTTCCGGGGCAAGGACCTGCTGAAGTTCAAGGAAGAGGAACGGCGCAAGGTCCGCGGCGCCGAGATGGCGATGATCTTCCAGGACGCGCTGTCCTCGCTCAACCCCGTGCTCTCCGTGGGCGACCAGCTCGGCGAGATGTTCATCGTGCACCGCGGGATGTCCCGAAAGGACGCGCGGGCCAAGGCGATCGAGCTGATGGAGCGGGTCCGGATTCCGGGCGCCAAGCAGCGTGTTCGTGACTACCCGCACCAGTTCTCCGGCGGTATGCGCCAGCGCATCATGATCGCCATGGCGCTCGCCCTGGAGCCGGCGCTCATCATCGCCGACGAGCCGACCACCGCCCTCGACGTCACCGTCCAGGCCCAAGTCATGGACCTGCTGGCCGAGTTGCAGCGCGAGCTGCACATGGGGCTCATCCTCATCACCCACGACCTCGGAGTCGTCGCGGACGTCGCCGACAAGATCGCCGTGATGTACGCGGGCCGGATCGTCGAGTCGGCCCCCGTCCACGACATCTACAAGGCGCCCGCCCACCCGTACACCAAGGGCCTGTTGGACTCCATCCCGCGCCTGGACCAGAAGGGCCAGGAGCTCTACGCCATCAAGGGCCTGCCGCCGAACCTCATGCACATCCCGCCCGGCTGCGCCTTCAACCCCCGCTGTCCGATGGCCCAGGAAGTGTGCCGGACCGATGAACCCGAGCTGTACGAGGTGGATCAACACCGGGGCAGCGCCTGCCACTTCTGGAGGGAGTGCCTCAATGGCTGAGTCGATCCTGGAGGTGACCGGGCTCGTCAAGCACTACCCGTTGACCCAGGGCATCCTCTTCAAAAAACAGGTCGGTGCCGTCAAGGCCGTCGACGGTGTGGACTTCACGCTCACCAGAGGAGAGACCCTCGGCATCGTCGGGGAGTCCGGGTGCGGCAAGTCGACCGTCGCCAAGATGCTGGTCAACCTTGAGCGGCCGACCGAAGGGTCGATCAAGTTCAAGGGCGAGGACATCAGCAAGATGTCCGGCCGTGCCCTGAAGGCCGCGCGGCGCAACATCCAGATGGTGTTCCAGGACCCGTACACCTCCCTCAACCCCCGGATGACGGTGGGCGACATCGTCGGGGAGCCGTACGAGATCCACCCCGAAGTGGCGCCAAAGGGCGACCGGCGCAAGCGGGTTCAGGATCTGCTGGACGTGGTCGGGCTCAACCCCGAGTACATCAACCGGTATCCGCACCAGTTCTCCGGCGGCCAGCGCCAACGCATCGGCATCGCACGGGGGTTGGCGCTGCGCCCCGAGGTCATCGTCGCCGACGAACCGGTCTCCGCGCTCGACGTGTCCGTGCAGGCCCAGGTCATCAACCTCCTCGACCGGCTGCAGGACGAGTTCGACCTGTCGTACATCTTCATCGCGCACGACCTGTCGATCGTCCGGCACATCTCGGACCGGGTCGGGGTCATGTACCTCGGCCGGATCGTGGAGATCGGCAAGGACGAGGAGATCTACGACCACCCGACGCACCCGTACACCCAGGCGCTGCTGTCCGCCGTGCCGGTGCCCGACCCGGACGCGCGGGACCATCGGGAGCGGATCATCCTGGCGGGTGACGTGCCGTCGCCGACGAACATCCCCTCCGGGTGCCGCTTCCGTACCCGCTGCTGGAAGGCGCGGGAGCGCTGCTCGCTGGAGGTGCCGCTGCTCGCCGTGCCGGCCGAGTTCCGGCTCGCGAGCGGGCCCGCCGCGCACGACTCGGCCTGTCACTTCGCCGAGGAGAAGACGGTCGTACCCCAGGACGCGGCCCCCGCGGAACCGACGGACGATCTTGATCAGGGGGCGGAATAACCGAACAAACAGGCATCAACCGCGTTAACACACAGGCAACTCGGCCGACCCGGTCTCGATATATGGACGCGTCAACCTGAGTGACGTACGGCCGTGCGGGTGCCGTAAACGGACCGGGGCGCGCCATGTCGCCCCGGTCCGTTGCCGTACCTACGCCAGCCCCAACGCCCGCTTCAGGAAGTCCACTTGAAGCAGCAGCAAATTCTCCGCGACCTGTTCCTGCGGGGTCATGTGGGTCACCCCGGACAGCGGCAGCACCTCGTGCGGGCGGCCGGCGGCCAGCAGGGCGGAGGACAGCCGCAGGGTGTGCGCGACCACCACGTTGTCGTCGGCGAGGCCGTGCACGACCATCAGCGGGCGGTGCGGGCCGGCGGGCGAGGACAGCCCGTCGTCGGTGACCAGACCGCTCTTCGCGTACGACTCCGGGTCCTTGGCCGGGTCGCCCAGGTACCGCTCCGTGTAGTGGGTGTCGTAGAGCCGCCAGTCGGTGACCGGGGCGCCCGCGATGCCCGCGTGGAAGACGTCCGGGCGGCGCAGCACGGCGAGCCCCGCGAGCCAACCCCCGTACGACCAGCCGCGGATGGCCACCCGGGAGAGGTCGAGCGGGTGGGACTTCGCGAGGTCCTGGAGGGCGTCGATCTGGTCGTCCAGGGAGACCGTGAAGTCGCGGTGGACGGCCTTCTCCCACGCCGGTGAACGGCCCGGGGTGCCGCGGCCGTCGGCGACGAGCACCGCGAAACCCTGGTCGGCGAACCACTGCGAGGTGAGGTGCGCGTTGTGCGCGGCGACCACGCGCGGGCCGTGCGGACCGCCGTAGGGATCCATCAAAACCGGAAGCGGGCTGCTGCCGTCGTAGTCCTGTGGCATAAGCAGGGCGCACGGGACGCGCCGTGCGCCCCCCTCGGTGAACGTGATGCGCGGGGACATACCGGGATCTTCGGCGTACGACGCGATCGTCACCGCCTTCTTGCCCTCGCGCAGCACCTGCACCTGGATGCCCGGCCGGTCCGGCACCGCCGAGATCAGCACGGTCACGCCCCCGGCGCGTACCGCCGAGTGCACGCCGGGCTCCTGCGAGAGACGCTCCAGGCCGAGCTCGTTGACGCGATAGACGTGCACCTCGCCGGTCTCCGGGGTCGGCGCGTCCTCGCCCGCCGACGCGGAGACCAGCACGTTGTCGTCGGAGACGTCCAGCACCGCGCGGACGTGCAACTGCGGCCCCGTGAGCAGGCGTTCACCCACCGCGAGCACCCGGGCGCCGCCCTCGTCGGCGATCCGCACGAGGCGTCCCGAAGGGCTCCAGCACGGCAGGCCAGGGAAAAGATCAAGCCAAATTGGATCTTCGTCGGCATGCACCATCCGGGTCGCCCCCGAGTCGGGCTCCACGGCGAGGAACAGCTGGCTGCGCTGGTCCCGGGCCTGCACGAGCAGCAGCGGCGCACCCGCCGCTGACCAGTGGACTCGCGCCAGATACGGGTACCGCGCCCGGTCCCAGACGACCTCCGTGCGCGTCCCGTCCAGACCGATCACGTACAGCCGTACGTCCGCGTTGGCCGTGCCCGCCGCCGGGTAGGCGACCCGCTGCGGCTCGCGCTCCGGATGGGCCGGGTCGGCGATCCACCAGCGCTGTACGGGCGTGTCGTCCGCGCGGGCGACCAGCAACCGGTCCGAGTCCGGCGACCACCAGAAGCCGCGCGTACGGCTCATCTCCTCGGCCGCGATGAACTCGGCCAGCCCGTAGGTGACTTGCTCCGACTCCGGCTCGGCGAGCGGCCGGTCACCGTCACCCTCGGCTCCCACGACGCGCAGGGCGCCACCCGTGACGTAGGCGATGTGCCGTCCGTCGGGGGCCGGGCGGGGGTCGATCACCGGTCCGGGCACCGGGAGTTCACGTGCGGTACCGGCTCGCAGCTCGGCCGTGAAAAGCCGCCCTGACAAGGCGAAAGACGCCAACTCGGCCTCGCTGTCGGTGGCGTAGCCGACGATCCCCGCACCGCCCTCGCGGGTGCGCTCGCGGCGTGCCCGCTCCTGGGGCGAGAGGCGCTCCGAGGCGCCGCCCAGGAGGGCGCGCGGGTCGGCCGCCACGCGCTCCTCGCCGGCCGCCGGATCGAGGACCCACAGCGCGTTCGCCCGGTCCGTGCCGGAGGAGGAGCGCAGGAACACGACCCGCGAACCGTCGGGCGACACGGTGAACGCGCGCGGCGCGCCGAGCGTGAACCGCTGGGTACGGGCGTGCCGTCGGGGGAAGGAGTCAGCCTCGGTCGTCATGCCCCGACCATATTGGCCATGCGCCCCCTTGTGCGGCTGTGCGCCGAGCGATGCGCGAGCGCGGATAGTTATGATCACTAGCGCTGCGTGGGTATGAACCTGCTGGCTCCTGTATGGATTTGCTGTACCGATTTGCTCTAGGGATCCACCCCATGGATCCGTTGCCCCCATAGTCCGACCCCCCCGAGTCCCTGGGATCATTGGAGGTGAGCCGCCGTGGCACTCTCGATTTCGGCGGTGGTGCTGCTGGCGATCGTCGTCTTCCTTCTGGTCAGGAAATCAGGGCTGAAGGGCGGACACGCGGTCGTCTGTGTCCTCCTCGGGTTCTATCTGGCCTCCTCGACCATCGCGCCCACGATCAGCGATCTCACGACCAACATCGCGAGCATGATCGGCAGCATCAAGTTCTGACGGCTCGCCTTTAGGGTGGGTCCATGACGGAACTGCCCGGCCGTCGTCTGCTGCTGGTGCACGCGCACCCGGACGACGAGTCGATCAACAACGGCGCGACGATGGCCAAGTACGCGGCCGAGGGTGCCCACGTGACGCTGGTCACGTGCACCCTCGGAGAGCGCGGCGAGGTCATCCCGCCCGCACTGCGGCATCTGTCGGGCGCCGGACTGGCGGAGGAGCGGGAGCGCGAGCTCACCGCCGCCATGAAGGCGCTAGGGGTCGCCGACCACCGCTTCCTGGGCGGCGCCGGCAGATACCGGGACTCCGGGATGATGGGCACCTCGGACAACGACGACCCGTCCTGCTTCTGGCAGGCCGACGTCGACGAGGCCGCCGGACAACTCGTCGAGGTGATCCGCGAGCTGCGCCCCCAGGTCCTCGTCACCTACGACCCCGACGGCGGCTACGGCCACCCCGACCACATCCAGGCCCACCGCGTGGCCATGCGCGCCGCCGAACTGGCCGCCGACGCCGGGCAGTCGATCGCCAAGGTCTACTGGAACCGCGTACCCCGGACCGTCGTCGAGGAGGGCTTCGCCCGGCTCCGTGACGCGCTGCCGGAGCTGCCCTTCGCCGAGACGGCCGCCGTGGACGAGGTCCCGGGTGTCGTGGACGACGGACGGATCACCACCGTGATCGACGGCACCGCGTACGCCGCCGCCAAGACCGCCGCGTTGCGCGCGCACGCCACGCAGGTCGAAGTGGCCCCGGACGCACCGTACTTCGCGCTGTCGAACTACCTCGCGCAGCCGGTATTCACCACCGAGTACTACGAGTTGGTCCAAGGGGTACCCGGTGGGGCGCCCGAGACCGACCTCTTCGAAGGGCTGGACCTGTGATGAGCGCCACCAACGGCGGGAGCCTGCTCGCCCAGCCGCTGCAACGGCCGTCCGGGCTGCGGGTGTTGGCCTACGTCGGGCTCTTCGTGCTCGGCGCGGTCGTCGGGGCGGCCGGGGCGCTGGTGCAGGCCGCTTGGTTCCCGGGCGGGCTGCTGCTCGCGCTCGTGGGAGCGGCCGGAGCGTTCGTCGGCGGCGCGAGAGCGACCGAGGGCCGGGGCGGCGCCGTGGCGCCCGCCGCCGGCTGGATGGTCGCCGTCATCCTGCTCACCGCCAGCCGTCCGGAAGGCGACTTCCTCTTCGGCGCGGGAGTCGGTTCCTATCTCTTCCTGCTCGGTGGGATGGCCGTAGCTGTGATGTGCGCCACGTTGGGTTTGGGGCGGCAACCAACCAGCCCTGACGTCCGACTTGGCAAGTGACGTACCACTTCGCGGTGACGCGCGCGTGCGAGTCCGGTGTGGGTTTCCCCAGCGGCCGTGGGATACCGCCAAGAAGTGGCCAGTATGGTGGTGCGCGCCGCCGAGTCGCCCGTGGGTGTCGGGCGGCGGAGCCAACCGGGAGAACCTGCCTTGAGTCGTGAAACTGACACTCCGTCCTCCGGGCCCGACGGGCGCGGCGGAGCCGCCTACCCCTCGGGGACCCCGCCGTACGGGACGCCTGCGGCTTCCGACGACCGTACGGATGCGGGGCGTTCGGCCGCGCAGCCGGAGGAACGCAAGACCGAGACGACGCTGACGACCCGGATCCGGATCAACATCCCCGGTTCGCGGCCCATTCCGCCTGTCGTCGTGCGCACGCCCGTCGCGGACACCGAGGGGTCCACGACCGCCGAGGTGCAGTTGCCGAGTTCCGAGCTGCCCACGGGCGTCGTCGAGCCGAGCACCGAACTCGCGCTGCCCGGCGCCGAGGAGAAGACGAGCGACTGGTTCGCACCCCGCAAGTCCGGCCCCGCGAAGGGCGGTCAGGGCGGTGGCGGCACCAACGGCGCCGGGATTCCCGGCGGTTCGGCCGCGGGCACCCCGAGTGCGCCGGCCGCCGGTGCTCCGGGTGCGCCCGGTGGTGGCCGGCCGAGCGGTGGCCGTCCCGGTGGTGTGGTCGGCGGCATGAGCGTGACGGGCGCCGCCCGTCAGGCCGCCGCGAACGGCGGCACGAACGGCGCCGGAATCGGCGGCGCCACCGGCGCCGGACCCGTCGCCCCCGGGCATGGTGGCGGCACCGGTTCCTTCGACGTGACCGAGGCACTGGCGGCGGGACCGCTGGGCAACGGGTCCCGTCCGAACGGCGGCGGCCCGAACCCCGGCCCCAACGGCGGCCCCGGCGAACCGCGCCGCGACGACCTGCCGTACTTCTCGGACAACGGGCAGCAGGGCGGTTACCCCGGGCCCAACGGCCAGGGCGGCCAGGGTGGTTATCCCGGGCCCAACGGCCAGGACGAGCTGGGCGGTTTCCCCGGTCCCAACGGACCCGGCGGGCGAGCCGAACAGTTCCCAGGTCCCAACGGCCAGGGCATGGGCCCCGGCGGTCCGGGCGGTCCCGGCGGACCCAACGGTTTCAACGGCCCGAACGGGCGCGGCGGTCAGGGCGGTCCCGAGGGCCCCGCGGGCCCGACCGGCGGTCCGGTCACCGGCAACGGCCTGATGCTGCCGCCCGGCCCCATGGGCGGAGCACCGGGCGCGCCCAGCGCGCTGAGCGGCTACGCCGACGGGCCTGGCGGCACGAACGGCGCCGGTGGTCCCGGAGGTCCTGGCGGTCCCGGTGGATTTGCCGGACCGGGTGGTCCCGGTGGGCCGGGCGCCCCGGGTGCGTCTTCCGGACGACACAGCGGCGGTCGCGCCAGGGGCCCTGCTGGTCCTGGCACGGGTCCTGGCGGTCCCGGCGCGGGTCCCGGCGGCCCGGGTACGGGTCCTGGCGGTCCCGGCATGGGACCCGGTGGCCCCGGTATGGGCCCCGGCACCCCCGGCGGCGCGAGTCTCCCCGGCAAGATCCCCGGCGGCGGTCTCAGCGACGACACCGCGATCCTCACCCCGCAGAAGCCGGCCCCCGAGCCCGGTGGCCCCGGCTACGGCGCCCCCGCCGACCAGGTCTCCGGACACACCGTCACCAGCGGTATGCCGGTCATCCCCGGCGCGGGGAACTCGCCGTTCGGCACGGGTACCCACCCCGACGGACCGCTGCCGCACACGCCCCCGAAGCTGCCCGACCCCGGTGCGGCGCAGAGCGCGCCCGCCGCGGCCAAGAACACCGGCAAGAGCGCGAAGAAAAAGAAGAAGGGCCGCAGCAAGCTGGTCCTGCTCTGCGTCGGCGTGGTCGTCATCGGGGGCGGCGCCTACTGCGCCGGGCTGCTGATGAACCACACCGACGTGCCCAAGGGCACCACCGTGCTCGGCGTCGACATCGGCGGCGGCACCCGTGACGACGCCGTCAAGAAGCTCGACGACGCGTTCGGCGACCGCGTGAACAAGCCGCTGAAGCTGTCGGTCGGCGGCAAGACGGTCTCGCTCAAGCCGGACCAGGCGGGGCTGCAGTTCGACACCACGTCCACCGTCAGCAAGGCGGCCACCAGCGACTACAACCCGGTCTCCGTGATCGGCTCGCTCTTCGGCCAGCACCGGGTCGTCGACCCCGACATGCCGGTCGACGAGGAGAAGCTGCACGCCGCCCTCACCGACCTCGGCGGCGGCTCCGGCTCCGGCGCGGTCACCGAGGGCACGATCCAGTTCACGTCCGGCAAGGCCGTCGCCGTCTACGGCAAGGCGGGCAAGGCGATCGACGCGGCCGCGTCCACCGGCGCCGTCGAGGAGGCGTACCGGAGCGAGGTGGAGACCGGCACGGCCACCGCGGTGACGGTCCCGACGACCACCAAGCAGCCGACGGTCACGAACGCCGAGGTCGACCGCGAGATGAAGGCCTTCGCGGAACCGGCCATGTCCGGGCTCGTCACGGTGAAGACGGACACCGGCGTCACGCTGCCGCTGAGCCCGAACAAATCGCTGTGGAAGTTCCTCAGGGTGAAGGCCGTGAACGGCAAGCTCACCGACAGCCCCGACCTCACCGCCCTCAAGACGCTTTACGGCAGCACCTTCGACGGCGTCAAGATCACCCGGGGCACCGGCCAGAAGACGGCCGTCACCCCCGAGGACGTCTACGGCGCCCTGCGCCAGGCACTGATCAGCAAGACCGACCGGGTCGGGACCATCGTCACGAACCCCAGCTAGCGCCCGACGACCGAACAAGGGGCACCCGGCACAGCGCCGGGTGCCCCTTCGTCGTAGGACGACCGCCTCCGCCGTAGGACATCCGCTCCGCCGTATGACATCTGTCATGCGGCACACCGGATTGCCGACACTGCCGGGCGGCGGCCTCCGGCGGTCACGATGGGTGTCATGACGACAACAGCGGCGACGACCACCTCGGTGGTCGGGTTCGATCAGGTGAGCAAGAGCTACGGCGATGTCCGGGCCGTGGACGGGCTGTCGCTCGTGCTGCACCCGGGGGAGACGGTGGCCCTGCTGGGTCCGAACGGGGCCGGCAAGTCGACCGCCCTCGATCTGCTGCTCGGCCTCAAGCAGGCCGACACCGGCACGGTCAGCGTCTTCGGGACCAGTCCCCGCGAGGCCATCGTCGCCGGGCGGGTGGGCGCGATGCTGCAGAGCGGCGGGCTGATGGACGAGGTCACGGTCGGTGAACTGGTCAGGCTGGCCTGCGACTTGCACCCGAAGCCGTACAAGGTCGCCGACGTGATCGCCCGTGCGGGCGTCGCGCAGATCGCCGACCGCAAGGTCAACAAGCTCTCCGGCGGCCAGGCCCAGCGCGTCCGCTTCGCGCTGGCGACCGCGGGCGACAGCGACCTGATCGTCCTCGACGAGCCGACCACCGGTATGGACGTCACCGCCCGGCAGGCCTTCTGGGCCACCATGCGCGAACAGGCCGACCAGGGCCGTACGGTCCTGTTCGCCACCCACTACCTCGAAGAGGCCGACGCCATCGCGGACCGCGTGCTGGTCCTGCACCGCGGCAAGCTGCTCGCGGACGGCACGGCCGCCGAGATCAAGGCGAAGGCGGGCGCGCGCAAGGTCGCCTTCGACCTGGAGGGCGAGATCGACGAGGCCCCGCTGCGGGCCCTCCCCTTCCTCACCACGATCACTGTGTCTCATAGCGGCTCCGCCGCGGGAAGCGGCTCCACGATCCGCATCCAGTCCACCGACGCCGACGCGACCGTCCACGCGCTCTACGGCCTCGGCGTCTACCCCCGCAACCTCGAAGTCGCCGGGCTCGGCCTGGAGCAGGCCTTCGTCGCCATCACCGCCGCCGAGGAGGCCAAGCAGTCATGAACAGCCTGATCAAACTGGAACTCACCCGCGCCCTGCGCAACCGCAAGTTCCTGTTCTTCTCGGTGATCTACCCCTCGGCCCTGTTCCTGCTGATCGCGGGCAACGCCGGCGGCACCGACAAGATCGACGGCACGGGCCTCACGGTCGCCACCTACATGATGGTCTCGATGGCCTCCTTCGGCGCCCTGACCGCCGTCCTGATGGGCAACAGCGAGCGCATCGCGAAGGAGCGGGAGAGCGGCTGGGTACGGCAGTTGAGGCTCACCACGCTGCCGGGGCGCGGTTATGTGATCGCGAAGACGGCCAGCGCCGCCGTGGTCAGCCTGCCGTCGATCGTCGTCGTCTTCATCGTCGCCGCGACCGTGAAGGACGTACGCCTCGACGCCTGGCAGTGGCTCGCGCTGACCGGCGCGATCTGGGCCGGCAGCCTGGTCTTCGCCGCGCTCGGGGTGGCCATCGGGTACATGGCGAGCGGGGACGCGGTCCGCCCGATCACGATGATCACCTACTTCGGCCTGTCGATGCTGGGCGGCCTGTGGATGCCGGCCACGACCTTCCCGCAGTGGCTGCAGGACATCGCGAAGTGGCTGCCCACGCACGCGTACGCTGCCCTGGGGCAGGCGATCGAGCAGAGCCAGTCGCCCCACGCCAAGGACGTCACCCTCCTCGTCGTCTACTTCGCCCTGTTCGCGGGCGGGGCGGCGTGGCTGTACCGGAAGGACACGCTGAAGGCGTGAGCGCGATGACCGAGGACCCGCGGTCCGAAGAGGAGGCCCGGGCGGAGCGGCTGGTGCGGATCGGACAGCCGCCCCGCAACCGGGGCGAGGTGCTGCGCAAGCTGGTGTGGATCCTGCCCTGGCTGGTCTTCCTCGGCGCGCCCGTGCAGGATCTGGCGGCCGGCCACCACACCACCGCGGCCACGACGGCCGGCTGGGTGGGCCTGGTGGCCTTCACCGGGATCTACCTGGCAGTCGTCTTCCGCACCATGGGCCGCCCCTACGCCGGCTGGATCGTCACCGCCCTGGTCGCCGTCCTGTGGGTGCTGGCGGTAGCCCTGGCACTCTCCCTCGGCAGCGCCTGGCTCGGCCTCTTCGTGTACGTCTCCGTCACCTGCGGGGTCACCCTCCCCCTGAGTGCCGCGTACTGGACGATCCCGCTGACCACCGTCGCGATGATGCTGGCGGGCTGGTTCGTCGACGACCTGGACGACGCCTGGAGCCTGTTCCTGATCGTGCTGCTGGTGGGCTACTCCATGACGGGCGTACGGCAACTGGTGCGCACGACGGTCGAGTTGCGCAAGGCGCGCGCCACGGTGGCTCAACTGGCCGCGAACGAGGAGAGGTTGAGGCTGGCCCGAGACCTGCACGACCTGCTGGGCCACTCCCTCTCACTGATCACCCTGAAGAGCGAACTCGCCGGCCGGATGCTCCCCGACCACCCCGACAAGGCGGCCCAGCAGGTCGCCGACATCGAACAGGTCAGCCGCCAGGCCCTGGTGGACGTCCGCGAGGCGGTCACCGGCTACCGCCGCCCCCGCCTGGCCGGCGAACTCGCGGGCGCGCAGGTCGCGTTGACGGCGGCGGGAGTAATCGCGGACCTCCCGGCCGAACCGGACCTCACCGCCGTGTCCGAACACAGCGAGTCAGCCCTGGCCTGGGCCCTGCGCGAGGCGATCACCAACGTCGTACGGCACAGCGGCGCCCAGCGCTGCGTGGTCGAACTGGTCCGACGCCAGACGCTGGACGGCCCGATGCTCGAACTCTCCGTCGAGGACAACGGCTCGGGCGGCTCGGGCAAGGGCCCCGGCAACGGTCTGACCGGCCTCACCGAGCGCTTGGAGAAGGCCCGCGGCTCCCTGGAGGCGACCCGCCTCAAGCGCGGCTTCCGGCTGGTGGCACGGGTGCCCGCCGACGTTCCGGCCGCCTTGACGGACGTAGGATCGCCCGCATGAGCCGTACGATCAAGGTCCTGCTCGCCGAGGACCAGTCGATGGTCCGCGAGGCACTGGCCGCGCTGCTCGGCCTGGAGGACGACATCGAGGTCGTCGCCCAAGTCGCGCGCGGCGACGAGGTGTTGGCGGCGGTACGACAGCACGCCGTGGACGTGGCCCTCCTCGACATCGAGATGCCGGGCTGCACGGGCATCGAGGCGGCGGCCCAGGTCCACAAGGCGCTGCCCGCGGTGAAGCTGGTCGTCCTCACGACCTTCGGCCGCCCCGGCTACCTCCGCAGCGCGATGGAGGCAGGCGCCGACGCCTTCCTGGTGAAGGACGCCCCGGCGGCCCAACTGGCCGAAGCGGTACGGAAGGTACTGGCGGGGGAGAGGGTCATCGACCCCACCTTGGCGGCAGCGGCCCTGGCGGGGGGCGCGAACCCGTTGACCGACCGTGAGCGCGAGGTGTTGCGGGCGGCGGCGGACGGTTCGACGAACGCGGAGCTGGCGAAGGCCCTTCATCTGTCGCAGGGCACGGTCCGCAACTATCTGTCGACAGCGATCCAGAAGCTGGCGGTCAGGAACAGGGCAGAGGCGGTAAGGATCGCAAGGGAAAAGGGCTGGCTGTAATCGCAGGCCAGCGGCAGTTCCGCCAGAGGCGCGGGGCTGTATCGATGTGCGGCTCCGCCGCGTGGGCGCGAGCAGCCACAACGCACCGGCGGACGCAAGACGACCAAAGCTCAACGGCGCATGGGCGAACGTCAGTTCAACATGGCCCGAGCCGAATGAGCCTGCCTCCGGACCTGATCGGCAGCGGGCGCATCCACCACAGCCACCACCTCGGCATACGCCTCCAGTTCGGCCGCCCCGGTGAGGAAATCCCCGCGCTGCACAAGCAGTTGAGCCCGCTCATACCGCAACCGAGCCGAGTGCGAAGGCAGCAACAGCGCCAACTCGACGGCCCACAGGGCAACATCCGACCGCTCAGGCCGAGCCGCAGCCCACGCCCGGATGTTGTTCAGGACCCGCGACACAACTTCCAGAGGCGCCGCAGGCACAAGCATCGAGGGCTCCAGCGCAGCCCCCGTCGCCCCCGCGACCAACAACTCCGCATCGCCGCCCGACAACACCCGCCCCCCGTCAAAGGGATCGGCCAGCACCTGATCCTCCGCCGGCCCGAACCCCACCACGAAGTGCCCCGGCAACGCGACCCCGTACACCGGCGCTCCCGCCCGCCGAGCCACCTCCATCCACACCACCGACAACAGGATCGGCAACCCGCGCCGCCGCCGCAGCACCTCGTGCAACAGCGAGGACTCCAGCCGCTGGTAGTCACCGGGTACACCGCGGAACTCGAAACGCACGCCCAGGAGTTGACGCAGCGCGTTCGCCCAGGCCAGCGGCGCGCCCGGCCGGAACGGCACCTGCCCGGCCAGCCGGTCCAGTTCCATCTGGGCCGAGTCGATGCCGGCGTCGTCCAGCGCCCCGTCCGCCGCGGCCCCCACGAGCAGGCACAGTGCGGCGAGATCGGGCCGCTCGGACCGAGCCTCCTCGGCGAACAGCCGACGCACCTCGGCGGCCCGTTCGGGCGACGGGGGGCAGGGACCGGGCATGGCGAACTCGAACCCCCTCACGACGATCCGTGCGGACCGGAGCCATCAGGAACCCCGGGCTCGCGATAGTGGTGATAGGCGTGATGCGCCGAGAACCCCATCCCGGAGTACAGCGCCCGCGCCCCCGAGTTGTCCGCCTCGACCTGCAACCACGCTGCCGACGCCCCCTCGTCCAGCGCCCGCGAGGCCAACGCGGCCATGACGAGGGAGGCCAGCCCCCGCCGCCGTAGCGCCGGATCGACCTCGACCGCGGCGAAACCGGCCCACCGCCCGTCGACGACACACCGCCCGATCGCGGCGGGAGCCGAATCCGTGCCCTCGCCGGGCACCGTCGCGAACCACACCGACGGTCCTCCCCCACTCTCGGCTTCGCTCGAGCGGGGGGACCCCCATCCCAGCACCTTCAGGGCCACCTCGCTCACCCCCTTGCGCTGATAGCGGGCCAGCCACGCCTCGTCGGCCGCCCTGGACAGCGCGACCCCGGCCGCGTCGGCGCGGTCGGCGACAGGGGCCAGCGCGCCGACCCACAGCTCGGCCGTGACCTCGCGGGTCCAGCCGCGCCGTTCCAGCTCGGCGCAGAGCAGCTCCTGCGTGCCCTCGGCGCCGGTCGCGGTCTGGACGTACGCGGGCAGGCCCCGGTCGCCGTACCACCGTCGTACGACAGGCAGGGCCTCGTCGAGGGGCAGGCCGGGATCGCCGAGCGGCAGCACGGAGTTGGCGCGCCGGGTGAATCCGGCGGCGGCGCGCAGCTCCCACTCGCCGAGCCGCTCGCTCTCCAGCGGCCGCCAGGCACGCGCGGAGACATGGGCGAGTTCGGCGTACGAAGCGGACGGTCCTCGCCGGCGGGCCGGAGCGGCCGGGACGACCTTGCCCGCCACCAGCGAGGATTCCGAAATACGGACGGACCCGCCATCCTTCCGTGTGATCGTCAGCACACCGCTGTCCCATGATGTGAGAACACCCACCGTGTCGGTGAACTTCTCCGTCGTGTCTTCAGCACCTGTCAAGCGCCTGACGGACACCCGTTTGCCCACGTCAGCAGCGGTGATCCGGACCTCAAGACGTCCAGCCGCAGAGATTTCCACAGGTCTGTTCACCCCTCCTGTATGGATCACGCCCCGGAACGGAGATACTAGGTGTGGGCATGGACGACGCCGCGCTCCCGCGCGCCGGGCGGCGGAGCCTACGGAGGCCCGCCAGCGCCCTATCGAGGAGGAACGACAGCGTGACCTACGTCATCGCGCAGCCTTGTGTAGACGTCAAGGACAAGGCGTGCATCGAGGAGTGCCCGGTCGACTGCATTTACGAGGGCTCCCGGTCCTTGTACATCCACCCGGACGAATGCGTCGACTGCGGAGCCTGTGAGCCGGTGTGCCCGGTCGAGGCGATCTTCTACGAGGACGACACTCCCGAGGAGTGGAAGGACTACTACAAGGCCAACGTCGAGTTCTTCGACGAGCTCGGCTCGCCCGGCGGCGCCAGCAAACTGGGCCTGATCGAGCGCGACCACCCCTTCGTCGCCGCGCTGCCGCCGCAGAACCAGTAAGAGCGGCCCGCACAGACGCGCCGCCTCGGTCCCGTACGGCCAGATCAGCTCTGATCGCCGTACGGGGCCGAGGCGTTTGCCGTACGACGGCCTGACGACGGCTGTACGGGGCGCACGCACCAGAAAGTGAGCCAGTCATCGTGTCCGCAGTCACCGACCGCCTGCCCACCTTCCCCTGGGACAAGCTGGAGCCGTACAAGAAGACGGCCGCAGCGCACCCGGACGGCATCGTCGACCTGTCCGTCGGCACCCCGGTCGACCCGGTCCCCGACCTGATCCAGAAAGCGCTGATCGCCGCGGCCGACTCGCCCGGCTATCCGACGGTCTGGGGCACACCGGCACTGCGCGACGCGATCACCGGCTGGCTGGAGCGCCGCCTGGGCGCCCGCGACGTGACCCACCGCCACGTCCTGCCGATCGTCGGCTCCAAGGAACTCGTCGCCTGGCTCCCGACCCAGCTGGGCCTCGGCCCGGGCGACCGCGTGGCCTACCCGCGCCTCGCGTACCCGACGTACGAGGTCGGCGCCCGCCTGGCCCGCGCCGAGTACGAGGTCTACGACGACCCGACGAAGCTGAACCCGGAGGGGCTGAAGCTCCTCTGGCTCAACTCCCCGTCGAACCCCACCGGCAAGGTCCTGTCGAAGGAGGAGCTGACCCGGATCGTCGCCTGGGCCCGTGAACACGGCGTCCTGATCTTCTCCGACGAGTGCTACCTCGAACTGGGCTGGGAGGCCGACCCGGTCTCGGTCCTCCACCCGGACGTCAACGGCGGTTCCTACGACGGGATCGTCGCGGTCCACTCGCTCTCCAAGCGCTCGAACCTCGCCGGTTACCGCGCGGCCTTCCTGGCCGGCGACCCGGCGGTCCTCGCCCCGCTCCTGGAGATCCGCAAGCACGGCGGCATGATGACCTCGTCCCCGACCCAGGCGGCGGTGGTCGCGGCCCTCGGCGACGACACCCACGTCCAGGTCCAACGCGAGCGCTACACGGCCCGCCGCACGGCCTTGCGCGAGGCATTGCTGAAGCACGGCTTCCGCATCGAACACAGCGAGGCCAGCCTCTACCTCTGGGCAACGAGAGACGAGTCCTGCTGGAAGACCGTTGCCCACCTGGCCGACCTCGGCATCCTGGTGGCCCCGGGCGACTTCTACGGCGAGGCGGGCGAAAACTTCGTACGCGTGGCTCTGACGGCGACGGATGAGCGAGTCCGGGCAGCTGTAACCAGGCTGAGCTGAGGCTTTTCGTTTTTAGGGGCGCGGGGCTGTATCGATGTGCGGCTCCGCCGCGTGGGCGCGACCAGCCCCCACCGGCCGCAAGCCGACGAACAACGTAGAAAAGGGGTCCAGGGAACTCCCTGGACCCCTTCAACGCAGGCGCACTAGAACGCCGGCGCAACTAGCCGAGCGGCAGCCCCTTCAGCGGCAGCTCCTGCGCCGTGGGCAACCCGCCCTTGGTCACCGCGTCCGTCGGCAACCCGCCACCCGCAGTCGCCGTCTTCGCGGTCTCACCAAGCAGACCCCCGGCCTGCCCAGCGGTGTCCCCGGCAACGTGCTGCGCGGCCGGCGCCACCGTCTTGGCAACCTTCCCACCGGTCTTCCCGGCGGCCGGCACCGCCTTCTCCAGCGTCTGGCCACCGGACTTGCCGGCGACCCCCGTGACGTTCTGGCTCGCGCCGTCGACCGTGTTGCCGACGCTCGCCCCGTCCAGGGCGGTCAGCGCGCCCAGGTTCGGGGTGGCCGGCAGGGAGGGGGCCGCACTGGCGGAGCCGGCCGCACCGACCCCGGCTGCCGCTCCCGCTGCGACGAGCAGCGCGGCACGGGCGATCCGGCGGGTCAGGGGGAGGGACATGATGCTCCTTGTGTTGATCTCCGGGCTCGGACGCAGTGACTACCGCTCGAAGCGCGCGAAGGTTGCGGAGCGGCAACGTAAAGAGTTGGTAATGCGTCGCATTATCAGCTACGGATAAAAACGGACAAAGAGCGCCCGGTCTGAAAGTCTGCAGAATGCTTACAGCCCTTTGTTCTCAAGGGTTTCGGCGCATGTGAGGGTGACGGCCCGAAGACCTGCGCACGCCCGGGCCGGGATCGACCACGCATAACCCCTACGGGTGAGGACCCGTACTACTGCCCGGTCACCAGTGCTCGGCTACTTCTGCCCGGCCTGCCGCTCGGTCACTATGCGGACCCCGCCGACGGCCTTCGTGGCGGTCGCGTGCCACGGGTCGTCCGCGCTGCCGGCGGCCCATTCGCGGCCGGCGTACGACACGCGCTCGATGTGCAGCACCGAGGAGTTGGCCACCGCCCAGTGCGCGAGCTGCCACCCGGTCCTCGTGCTGCCGGACCGCACCGGCAGGGTCACCGTGCTGTTCCCGCCCGTCGCACTCGCGCTGGGCGCCGGCGTGGACTTGGCCTTCGCCTTGGACTTGTCCTTCGATGCCGAGCCGGCCCCGGTCACCTCCGCACCGGTCTCCTTCAGCACCGTGCGCCCGAAGTCCCGTACCAGCGCGGCCCGTACGGCGTCCGGGCCGGTGTCCGCCCGAGTGGAGTCCGGGAGGCCCTGGCAGGTCAGCGTGGCGGCCGCCTGCCCGGTGAGGGCGGCGGACAGCAGCGTGGCCTCGGGCTCGTGCTTGGCGTACGCCTCCGGGTAGCCGCTGCGCTGCACGCGCTGCGCGGCGACGGTGAGGGGGAGCTTCTGGTAGCCGTCCACCTTGGAGAGGTGCTCGTAGAAGACGCCCGCTGCGTACGTCGGGTCCAGGATCTCCTTCTTGGTGCCCCAGCCCTGCGAGGGCCGCTGCTGGAACAGGCCGAGCGAATCCAGGTCGCCGTGCTCGATGTTGACGAGCTGCGACTCCTGGAGGGCGGTCGCGAGCGCGATCGTCACGGCCCGCTCCGGCATCCCGCGCCCGGTGCCGACGGCGGCGATCGTCGCCGCGTTCATCGTCTGCTCCTGCGAGAACTCGTACTGCTGGCCGTCGTCCTTCCCGGAGACCACCTTGCAACCGGGCCCGCCCCGGCCGCCGGTGACGTACTGGACGACCAGATAGCCCGCGACCGCGAGCAGCACCACGAGCGCCGAGGAGAATCGGAAGAGGCGGCCGCGTCGACGCTTCTTGGGGGTGGGGGACTCCAGCATCCCCACAAGGTACTGGAGGCTGCTGTTACCGCTGCGCCGGGTGTGGACAGCCGGCGCACAGGCTGTTCGCGTTAGGGTCGACGCCATGGCCGACACCGCACTTGACCTCACGCTGGACGCCGCACGGCTCACCGCGCAGCTCGTCGACTTCCCCTCGGAGAGCGGCAGCGAGAAGCCCCTCGCGGACGCGATCGAGACCGCGCTGCGCGCCCTGCCGCACCTGAGGGTCGACCGGTACGGCAACAACGTCGTCGCACGGACCAGCCTCGGCCGCGCGGAACGCGTCGTCCTGGCCGGCCACATCGACACGGTCCCGATCGCCGACAACGTCCCCTCGCGCCTCGACGAGAACGGCGTCCTGTGGGGCTGCGGCACCTGCGACATGAAGTCCGGCGTCGCGGTCCAACTCCGCATCGCCGCAACGGTCCCGGCCCCCAACCGCGATCTGACGTTCGTCTTCTACGACAACGAAGAGGTCGCCGCCCCTCTCAACGGCCTCAGGCACGTCTCCGAGGCCCATCCCGACTGGCTGGAGGGCGACTTCGCGGTCCTTCTGGAGCCGACGGACGGTCAGGTCGAGGGCGGCTGCCAGGGCACGCTCCGGGTGTTCCTGAAGTTCAAGGGTGAACGAGCGCACTCCGCGCGCGCGTGGATGGGTTCCAACGCGATCCACGCGGCCTCCCGGGCGCTGGCCAAGCTCGCCGCGTACGAGCCGCGCACGCCCCTCGTGGACGGTCTCCAGTTCCACGAGGGCCTCAACGCGGTGCGCGTCGAAGGGGGCGTGGCCACCAACGTCATCCCCGACGCGTGCACCCTGGTCGTCAACTTCCGCTACGCGCCCGACCGTAGCGAGGAGGAGGCCGAGGCCTTCGTGCGCGACTACTTCGCCGACTGCGGGGTCGACGAGTTCGTCGTCGACGACCACACCGGAGGGGCCCGCCCCGGACTGACCCACCCGGCCGCCGCGGCCTTCATGGCGGCCGTCGGCGGCGAGGCCCGCCCCAAGTTCGGCTGGACCGACGTGGCCCGCTTCAGCGCGCTCGGCGTCCCCGCGGTGAACTACGGCCCCGGCGCCCAACTCCTCGCCCACAAGGTCGACGAGCGGGTCGAGGCGGCCCTCATCCCGGAGGCCGAACGACGCCTCGTGGACTGGCTGACCGGCTGACATCCGTACGTCCCCCCGCTGTAACCCGCGTAGACCTACGCTGAGGTGGAAACACCTGCAAGTGGAGGGAGCGCACATGGCTACAGGCAACCCTGAGGGCAAGCAGCAGCCACCGGAGGAGCAGCGCCTGGGACCGGTCCTCCGGCGGCGCGGCCAGGTGACCGCGAGCACGACCGACCAGCGCCTCCTGGACGCGGGCGGCCCCTCGGACTGGGTCCACACCGACCCGTGGCGCGTCCTGCGGATCCAGTCGGAGTTCATCGAGGGCTTCGGCACGCTGGCCGAACTGCCGCCCGCGATCAGCGTGTTCGGCTCGGCCCGCACCAAGCCGGACTCACCGGAGTACGAAGCGGGCGTACGGCTCGGACGCGCCCTCGTGGAGGCCGGGTGGGCCGTGATCACCGGCGGCGGCCCCGGCGCCATGGAGGCGGCCAACAAGGGCGCCCTGGAGGCCAAGGGCATCTCCGTCGGCCTCGGCATCGAGCTGCCCTTCGAGCAGGGGCTCAACGCCTACGTCGACATCGGGCTGAACTTCCGTTACTTCTTCGTCCGCAAGATGATGTTCGTCAAGTACGCCCAGGGCTTCGTGGTCCTGCCCGGCGGCCTCGGCACCCTCGACGAACTCTTCGAGGCGCTCACCCTGGTGCAGACCCAGAAGGTCACCCGCTTCCCGATCGTGCTCTTCGGGAGCGAGTACTGGGGCGGCCTGGTCGACTGGCTGAAGAACACGCTGATCGCCCAGGGCAAGGCGTCGGAGAAGGACCTGCTCCTGTTCCACGTCACGGACGACGTGGAAGAGGCGGTAGCGCTCGTCTCGAAGGAAGCCGGCCGGTAGGGATCGTTCCTCGGCTACGCGAGCCCCCGACGGGCGACCGCCGGGGGCCGATGCCCCGCGATCGACGCCACCATGTCCAGCACCTGCCGGGTCTCCGCGACCTCGTGCACCCGGTACACCTGGGCACCCAGCCACGCCGACACGGCGGTGGTCGCGAGCGTGCCGACGACCCGCTCCTTGACGGGCTTGTCGAGGGTCTCGCCCACGAAGTCCTTGTTGGACAGCGAGACGAGCACGGGCCACCCCGTCTCCACCATCTCGCCGAGCCGCCGCGTCGCCTCCAGGCTGTGCCGGGTGCTCTTCCCGAAGTCGTGCCCGGGATCGATCAGCACCGACTCCCTTGGCACGCCCAGCTCCACGGCCCGCTCGGCGAGGCCCAGGGTCACGCGCAGGATGTCCGCCATGACGTCGTCGTACGTCACCCGGTGCGGCCGGGTGCGGGGCTCGGCGCCGCCCGCGTGCGTGCACACCAGCCCCACGCCGTACCGCGCGGCGACCTCCGCGAGGTGGGGGTCCACGCCGCCCCACGCGTCGTTCAGGAGATCCGCGCCGGCCTCGCAGACGGCCTCGCCGACCTCGTGCCGCCAGGTGTCGACGCTGATGATCACGTCCGGGAAGCGCCGCCGCACCTCGGCCACGAAGCCGACCGTGCGCCGCGCCTCCTCGTCGGCGGTCACCTCCTCGCCGGGACCGGCCTTGACGCCGCCGATGTCGACGATGGCGGCGCCCTCGGCCACCGCCTGCTCCACGCGCGCGAGGGCGGGCTCGTCGCGGAACGTCGCCCCTTGGTCGTAGAAGGAGTCCGGGGTCCGGTTCACGATCGCCATGATCACCGGCTCGTGCGCGTCGAATTCACGCCTGCCCAGCCTGAGCATCCCCTGTGACCTCTCCTAGTACGTACCGGTCTTCAGCCGCCTGTGACCCTAACTGTCAGCGTCGCATGGCACGATCGGACCCTGACACATTCGGCTTCGGCACGTCCGACATCGACGCCCGTGGAGACCCCAGCGATGTTCATGTTCCTGTTCCTGGTCGTCGCGCTCGCCGTCGTGGTCGGCGCGGTGACCCTCTCGGTGATCGGCGGCGGCGAGAGCGCCCCGCTGCCCGACGCCGCGCCCGAGCGCCTCGACGACCCGCTGCCCCAGGACCGGCCGGTGAACCACGCCGACATCGAGACCCTCCGCTTCCCGCTCGCCGCGCGGGGCTACCGCATGGACGAGGTGGACGACGTACTGAGCCGCCTCGCCGCCGAACTCGCCGAGCGCGACGCCCGGATCGCCGACCTGGAGTCCGCCCTCGCGGGCGCCACGGCCAGCGCCCACGTCTCCATGCAGAAGCCGGTGGAAGGCGACCACCAGTGAGCGACGGTACGGCCGTCGCCGGTGCGGACGGCGCCCTGCGCTGCCCCTGGGCGCTGTCCACGGAGGACTACGTCTCGTACCACGACGAGGAGTGGGGCCGCCCGGTCCACGGCGACGACGCGCTCTACGAGCGGCTCAGCCTGGAGGCCTTCCAGTCAGGTCTCTCCTGGATCACGATTCTGCGTCGCCGCGAGGGCTTCCGGACCGCGTTCGACGGCTTCCGCATCTCCAAGGTCGCCGCCTTCACGGACACCGACCGCGAACGCCTCCTCCTCGACGCGGGCATCATCCGCAACCGCGCCAAGATCGACGCGACGATCGCCAACGCGCGCGTGCTGGCCGACTGGGCGCCGGGGGAGCTCGACGAGTTCATCTGGTCCCACGCCCCGACCCCGGGCCCGGCCCCGAAGACCCTCGGGGACGTCCCGGCGGTCACGGAGGAGTCGACGGCCCTGTCGAAGGCCCTCAAGAAGCGGGGCCTGAAATTCGTCGGGCCGACGACGGCGTACGCACTGATGCAGGCGTGCGGACTGGTGAACGACCACCTGAAGAGGTGCGTCGTCAGAAGCGCCTCCTAGTAGGCGCCTACCGGCCCAGGTACTTCGGCTTCTCCTTGTTGACGAAGGCCTGCACGGCGATCGCGTGGTCCTCCGACGCGCCCGCCCGGGATTGGAGTTCGTCCTCTTTCTCCAGGGTCTCCTCAAGGGTGTGCGAGAGGCCGTAGGCCACCGCCTCCTTGAGCGCCGCGTACGCCACCGTCGGGCCGTCCGCCAGCTGCCGGGCCACCTTCTCCGCCTCGGCGTGCAGCTCGCCGACGGGGACGAGACGGTTGGCGATCCCCAGGTCGTACGCGTCCTGGGCCTTGATCGTGCGCGGGAAAAGCAGCAGGTCGGAGGCGCGGCCCGGGCCGACGACCCGGGGCAGCGTCCAGGAGATGCCGGAGTCCGCGGTCAGCGCGACGCCCGCGAAGGACGTGTTGAAGCCGGCCGTGTCCGCCACGACCCGGTAGTCCGCCGCCAGGGCGAGCCCGAAACCGGCGCCCGCGGCGACCCCGTTGACCCCGGCGACCACGGGCTTCGCCATCCGGGCCAGCGCCCGCACGATGGGGTTGTAGTGCTCCTTCACCGTGGTCAACGTGGCCCCGGTACCGGCCTCCCGGTCGGAGGCCAGCAGCGTGATGTGCTCCTTGAGGTCCTGGCCCACACAGAACGCCCGCTCCCCGGCCGCGGTCAGCAGCACGGCCCGTACGGCGTCGTCGTCCGCCGCGGCCTGTACCGCGTCCCGGAGGGCGACCTTGGTCGCGATGTTCAGCGCGTTCATCGCCTCGGGGCGGTTCAACGTGATCGTCGCGAGTCCGTCGGTCACCTCGTAGAGCACGGTGTCGGCCATGGCGTATCCCCTCGGGTGTCGCGGCTCCGGCGTACCGGTCGGTACGCCGTACGTCCGTAGGACAGCATGGCGGAGATCACCGTCCACGGGCCGGACCGGACGTGTGACCTGCGTCAAAGAATTCCGCTCCGGATTCGGTCCGCCGGGGTCGGTGCGGCGGCGGAGTATCGCAGTCACATCGGCGAATTGAGTGGTTTTGCTCGCGCGCGTTGCCCAAGCGATGCCGACTGATGTTGGTCATCGGGTCCTGAGATGCGGGATAATGGCTTGGAAGCAATGTGTTCGATGCCGGTGACGCGTGTCTCATTAGGGGCCGCGCGTGCCCTCCATGGGGCCGTCGGCGACGATGAGCTGGTTTCAGGAAGGGGAACGAGCATGGCGGCCATGAAGCCGCGGACGGGCGATGGCCCGCTCGAGGTGACCAAGGAGGGGCGGGGCATCGTCATGCGCGTTCCGCTCGAAGGCGGCGGTCGGCTCGTCGTCGAGCTGACCCCTGACGAGGCCGACGCACTGGGCGACGCCCTCAAGAAGGTCGTCGGCTGACGCGGCGGAACGCGACCATACCCCTTCAGCTGCCCCGGCACCCGAGACGGTGCCGGGGTCGCTGCTTTCCCGGATTTCTACGGCAGGTCCACCGTGTTCCGCGGCAGGTCTACCGTTTGACGGCGCACAGCAGGCCGTCGCCCACCGGGAGCAGCGACGGCACCAGTTCGGGGCTCTCGCGCACGGCGCGCAGCAGTTCGCGCAGCCGTAGGACTTCGGTGGGCTGGGGGCCCGAGTCGACGGTGCGGCCGTTGGCGAAGACGCCCTCGAAGACCACGAGGCCACCCGGACGCAGCAGGCGCAACGATTCAGCGAGATAGTCCAGGAACTCCAGCCGGTCACCGTCGCAGAACACGAGGTCGTAGCCCGCGTCCGCGAGCCGGGGCAGGACGTCCAGGGCGCGGCCCGGGATGAAGCGGGCCCGGTTGCTGGCGAAGCCGCAGGCGCGGAAGGCCTGGCGGGCGAACTGCTGGTGGTCCGGCTCGGGGTCGACCGTGGTCAGTACCCCGTCCGGCCGCATGCCGTACAGAAGATGCATCCCGGAGACGCCGGTCCCGGTTCCGATCTCCGCCACCGCTTTCGCGTCCACGGTGGCGGCGAGCATCCGCAGCGCGGCGCCCGTGCCGGGCGACACCGAGCGCAGCCCTGCCTCGCGGGCCCGGTCACGGGCCCAGCGCAGTGCTTCGTCCTCGGCGACATAGGCGTCGGCGAACGCCCAGCTCGTCTGCCGGTTGCCGGTAATGACCCTCTCCTGTCCCCGTGGTTGCCTGGGCGTGACTGTATCCGTTGGTGCCGGGAACCTGCTGATGGGACCGGGCGTTTAGAGGGGGGAGGAAAGCACTGGGGGACGCGGCCGGAGGGAAGAGCGGGGGATGACGATGGATCAGGTTGTCGGGCAGGACGTCGAGCAAGGTCACGGGCATCGGCTCACACCACCGCCAGGTCGGTATGAGCGTGTATCAAATTCTCGTAAAACCGCTTATCCGGAGCTAACGGGCGAGGTGGCTATGGTAGGGGCTCCACTGGACACCACCAGAGCCGACAGGGGAGGTGCGGCTGTACCTGTGGATCGGGGAGGAGTGCTCCGGCGCTTTCTCGGATCGGCGGGCAGGCCGAAATCCGTGAACGACACCGCTGCTGACCACAGCCACGCCGCTGACCATGCCCAGACCGCGACCTTCTCCACCGACGCGGACGGGCAGGCGTGGACTCCGCCCACCTGGGAGGAGATCGTCAGCACCCACAGTGGCCGTGTGTACCGGCTCGCGTACCGCCTGACGGGGAACCAGCACGACGCCGAGGACCTCACTCAGGAGGTCTTCGTCCGGGTCTTCCGTTCCCTGTCGACGTACACGCCCGGCACCTTCGAGGGCTGGCTGCACCGCATCACCACCAACCTCTTCCTGGACATGGTCCGCCGCAAGCAGCGCATCCGTTTCGACGCGCTGGGGGAGGACGCGGCCGAGCGACTGCCCAGCCGCGAGCCGTCGCCCCAGCAGGTCTTCAACGACGCGCACTTCGACGCGGACGTCCAGCAGGCCCTGGACACCCTCGCCCCGGAGTTCCGGGCGGCGGTCGTCCTGTGCGACATCGAGGGCCTCTCCTACGAGGAGATCGCCGCGACCCTGGGCGTCAAGCTCGGTACGGTCCGTTCCCGGATCCACCGCGGCCGCTCCCAGCTCCGCAAGGCCCTCGCGCACCGCTCGCCGGAAGCACGGGCCGAGCGCCGTTCCTTCGTGGCGCGTGTGCCCGCGCTGGGGGGAGGGGGCGCGACCGCGTGAGTGGATCACGTCCTACGCCTGCGGAGCAGCATCTGGGAGACCGACTTTCCGCCCTGGTGGACGGGGAGCTCGGTCATGAGTCGCGCGAGCGTGTACTGGCGCATCTGGCCACCTGTACGAAGTGCAAGGTGGAGGCCGACGCGCAGCGCCGACTGAAGAGCGTGTTCGCGGAAATGGCCCCACCGCCCCCTTCCGAGAGCTTCCTGGCCCGTCTGCAGGGGCTCCCCGGGGGAGGCGGTGACACGGACGGCGAGGAGCCGCCCGGGGGACTGTTCGCCGCCGGGATCGGTGTATTCGGCGTCAAAAGAGACGGGCCGCTCGACGCGTTCGAGTTCGGCTACGTCCCCGCGGGCCCACATGCCGCCACGGCCCTGACGCCTTCGTCTTCGCCTTCGTCCAGGTCCGCCCGCGAAGGCTTCCGTATCCATGACGTCAGCCGGCACGACGCCGACCGCTCCGCCTCACGCGGGATGCGGTTCGCGTTCGTCGCCGCCGGGGCGGTGTCGCTGGCCGCGATCGCGCTGGGCGGGGTGGCCACGGTCGCGCCAGGCGACACGGCCGCGGAAGCGCGGGGCGGTACGGGTGTGACGCCGGCGCGTACCCAGGGCACGGGCGCGGCGGCGACCGCCGACGCGGGGCGTCGCCGTGCGGTCGGCCCCCTGCTCGCCCAGGGCACGAGCCAGCGATCGATGCTCGGCGACACCGCAGCGCCGCCGACCTCGGTCTCCGCCCCCCTCCTCCCCGGAGTGCCGTCGCCCGCGGCCGTCCAGGACGACGAGGTCCTGCACACGCTCACCGCGCCGGTGATGGCCGGGGCGGCGGTCATGTCCCCCCTGATACGCCCGCTGAACGCGAACCCGCCGGTAGCCCTCGCGTCCTGGTCCACGGCCCCCGAGGTCATGACTCCCGGCCTGCTCCGCACACCGTCCCCCGACACCACCTCGTCCCCCTCTTCCACCCCCTCGCCCCCGCCCCACCCACTCCACTGACCGGCCCCTGCACCACGGCCCGCGAACCTGGTTGAATCCGGGGAGTACGGGGTGGCGCGGCCAGTTGTGGGGGGACCATGGACGAGGGGACGCGGGAACCGAGGTCCACGAAGGCGAAGTGGTGGGGTTGGGTCCGGGGTCCGGCGGTG
This sequence comes from Streptomyces sp. NPDC058469, assembly GCF_042721125.1. NCBI lineage: Bacteria > Bacillati > Actinomycetota > Actinomycetes > Kitasatosporales > Streptomycetaceae > Streptomyces > Streptomyces sp. NPDC058469. The sequence goes on along the minus strand of NZ_JBHXME010000069.1, from coordinate 17,117 downwards.
CCGGGGGATCCGATTCCGGATGCGTTGCGGGGCGCTGGTGACGAGGACTTCGAGTTGCGGCCGCCTGTTGAGAGGCTGAGCGGTGAGGTGGCTTCCGGTGGGGGCGACTTCGAGTTGGGGCCTCCTGCATCGGGGGCCTTGGCCGACGGCCGGGTCGCGGGTGCGAGTGGTGATGCCGAGGCGCGTCGTCCTGTGGCTGAGTCTCCGACTGGCGTTGTGGCTACCGGTGTTGACGCTGACGTCGCCTCGGGTCGCCGTGTGCCGGAGGCCCCGGTCGGCGGTGGGGTCGCGGGTGTTGACGGTGGCTTCGAGTTGGGGCGTCCCGTGTTGGCGTCCTCGTCTGGCGGTGAGGTTGTGGGTGGGGATGGTGGCTCAGAGCCGGATTGTTTCGTGGTCGAGTCTTCAACTGGCTTTGCGGCAGCGGACGTTGGTTTCCATCTGGGTCATCCGGTGCCGGTGGCCCCGGCCGACGGCGTGGCCGTAGACGCCGACGGTGTTTCCGAGGTGGACCACCCCGCGTCGGTCTCCCCGACCGGGGCCGCGTCGGTAGGCGCCGGCGCTGATTTCGAACCGGGACCTCCCGCGTCCGAACTCCCGACGACCCCCGGCGTGGTCCTCCCGACCGCCGATCGACCCAAGCCCCTGCATGACCCCGACCCCTACAGCACCCCGCCGTACGGCGAGCCGGGCCCCTGGGCGCCCGCGCCGCCCGTTCAGCACCCCGCGGTCACTTTTGCGTCCGGCGCGGCCCCACAGGCCCCCACAGCGGCTCCCGGCACTCCCGTCTCGCCGGTCCCGTACACCGCTCCCGCGCCTGCTGACACTCCTGCACTGCCTTTCGTCGACACCGCGTCTCCCGACACTCAGGCATCGCCGTTCGCCGAAACTGCGCCTCCTGGCAGTCCCGCACCACCTATCGCCGACGCCTCCGTCACAACCTCGGCGTCCTTTGCTCCTCCTGCACCGCCCTTCACCCATACCGCGCCTCCCGGTACCCCTGCGCCCGCGCTTGTCGCCGACGCCTCAGGTCCCGGCCCTTCCGAGCCCTCCGGCACGACACCGGCGCCCCTCGCTCCCCCTGCACCGCCCCTCTCCGACGCCTCAACCTCCACCCCCCTCACCCCGCCCGACCTCACCCGCGCTGCTGTTGCCCCGGACCAGGCCTCCGCTCCCGCTCCCGCCCCCGTCTCGGACCCCGCACTCACTCCCGTCCCGGAACCCACCCCACCCCCCAACCCTTGGCACCGCTACGACCCCTGGACCTCCCCCGCCCCCCTCCAGCAAACCGGCCCCGTCACCCCAACCCCCACCCCCGACCAGCACCGCACCCGAACCCGCACGCTCCTAGCCGCCTCCGCCCTCGCCCTAGCTCTTCTCTCCGGCGGCATCGGTGGCGTCGTAGGAGCGCACCTGGAGCGGGACGGTGGAGGAGGGGACATCGTGTTGCCGCAAGCCGGGAAAGAGGACAGCGGGCGCGCGCCCGACAGCGTTGCCGGGATTGCCGCTCGGGCTCTGCCCAGTGTTGTGACGCTGCATGTGAGCGGTGATGAGGAGTCGGGGACCGGTACCGGGATCGTGTTGGACACCCGGGGGCACATCCTCACCAATAACCATGTTGTGCAGCCCGCCGGCGGCGATGGGGCGATATCCGTCAGCTTCGGTGGGGGGCAAACGACCAAGGGCAAGGTCGTCGGGCACGACACCGGGTACGACCTTGCCGTCGTGCAGGTGACTGGGGTGCGTGGGCTGAAGGCGATGCCGCTCGGGAACTCCGACAACGTGCGGGTGGGTGATCCTGTCGTCGCTATCGGTGCGCCTTTTGATCTCGACAACACCGTGACCTCCGGGATCATCAGCGCCAAGGAGAGGCCCATCACGGCCGGGGGTGAGGCGTCGGACGGGAGTGATGTGTCGTACGTCGATGCTCTGCAGACCGACGCGCCCATCAATCCCGGCAACTCCGGTGGGCCGTTGCTCGACGCGCAGGGGCGGCTCGTCGGGGTCAACTCGGCCATCCGGTCCGCCGATGACGGGGCCGGAGGCGGGACGGAGAGCGGGCAGGCCGGGTCGATCGGGCTGGGGTTCGCCATTCCTGTCAATCAGGCCAAGCGTGTTGCCGAGGAGTTGATCAACACCGGGAAGGCGACCCACCCGGTCATCGGTGTCACCCTCGACATGGACTACACGGGAGACGGGGCGCGTGTCGCCACGAAGGGTGGCGGCGACGGGCCCGCCGTCACCGCGGGCGGTCCCGGTGCCAAGGCAGGGCTCAAGCCGGGCGACGTCATCACCGAGGTCGACGGCGAGCGGGTCCACTCCGGTGACGAACTCATCGTCAGGACGCGTGCTCATCGGCCCGGCGACCACCTGCGGCTGACTCTGCGGCGGGGCGGCAAGGACATGACCTTGTCGCTCGTTCTCGGCTCGTCGACCGGTGATTGACAGAAACGTCACAGGTGAGAGCCCCGCGCCCCGTCCCACTAGGCAAACAACCCGGAAAACCGGTCGTGTACACCCACTCGTAGCCCCCGGGACAGTACCGGTCGGGTGGGATCGGCGGGTACCGTGGACCCGGCCCGGACCACGGAAGACGCGCACAGACCACCGAGGGCCGAGGACCGAGGACATCGCAAGGAGCTTCAGGTGTTCAATGACATAGGACCGCTCGAGCTGGTGACGATCATTGTGCTCGCCGTGCTCGTCTTCGGTCCGGACAAGCTCCCGAAGGTCATCCAGGACGTCATGCGGACGATCCGGAAGATCCGAGAGTTCTCGGAGAGCGCCAAGGCGGACATCCGCGAGGAGCTGGGTCCGGAGTTCAAGGACTTCGACTTCGAGGACCTCAACCCCAAGACGTTCCTGCGCAAGCAGCTGGACAACGACGAACTGGGGCTCAAGGAGATCCGCAACGGCTTCGACCTGAAGAAGGAGATGGCCGAGGTCACGGAGGCGGTCCAGAACGCGGACACCCCCTCCTCTTCCTCGCCGTCTTCCTCCTCCGGCAGCGGTCGTCTCGACATGACCAAGAAGCCCGAGGGCCCGGAGAAGGACGACCGCCCGCCCTTCGACGCGGACGCCACCTGAGCCGTAAGCGGACGCCGTCTGGGCCGTAAGCGGACGCCGTCCGAGCCGTAAGCGGACAGTCGCCCCATCGCGTCGTACGTGACGCGTCTCATACGTCTCCACCCCCTTCCACACCTCCGTACGGCCTGAACACGGCCCCCGTGCGCCTCGCGCGCCGGGCGCTTTCCGGGCTGCCTCGCACGAGGTGGCTATGCTGCCGAGTTGTTGTGCGGACCGGGCGAGTCGCCCGAAGGGGGGCGGGCCGCCCCGGTCCGACGAGAACGAGGAGGCGTCCGGAGCATGGAGACGACGAGTCGGGTAGGCACGCAGGCGCCGGCCGCGGAGGGTGGACAACCGCTCCCCTCCGCCCGGCGCACGGTCGACGGCTACCTGCTGGCGCCCTTCCCGTGGTACGGCCTCGACGAGGCCTTCACGGGACCGCGCTGGCTGATGCAGGTGGGCATGGCGGCGGACGGAGCCGTCGAGCACGGTTCGATCGGGCACGGCGACGAGCCCTCCGTACGCAACGAAGGCACGGAGGACAAGGAGAAGTTCGCGGTGGTCGTCACCGTCGCGGGCAACCCCGCCCGGCGCACCGCCGACGGCACGGGCCTCCTGGAGGCCACCTCGGTCTCCTCGGCGGCCTGGCTCGCCGGTGTGGGGCTGCTGTCCTTCACCTGGCCCGGCCAGATGGACCACACCCTGCGCGACGACTGGCTGGAGCAGCAGACCGAGACGGCGTGGGTGCTGGCCGACGACCTCGCCGGCGACGACTGGTCGACCCTGTCCCTCCCCGTGGACGGCGTGCCGACGCCCTTCCACTACCGTGAGTCAGAGTTCGGCTGGGTCCTCGCCGGGTCGACTCAGGAGGGCGTGCACGTGGGCGCGTACGGCAGGGGCATGAGCGCGTACGGGCTCGGCTTCGCCGTGATCAAGGACATCACTACGTACGCCGCCTGAGGCGAGGTGGGGCGAGCGGGGAGCGGCCAGCCGTTTGTGGCTGGTCGCGCCCACGCGGCGGAGCCGCACATTGACACGGCCCCGCGCCCCTGGTGGGACCTCTAGAACTTGTTTTTGGGAGTGATCCCGAGCGACAGTCCCGAAAGACCCCGCTGACGTCCCCCCAGCTTCCCCGCGATCGCGCGCAGTGCCGCGCCCGCCGGGGAGTCCGGGTCCGTCAGGACGACCGGTTTGCCCTCGTCGCCGCCCTCGCGGAGGCGGACGTCGATCGGGATGCTGCCCAGCACCGGGACGTTGGCGCCCGTCGTGCGCGTCAGGCCGTCCGCCACCGACTGGCCGCCGCCCGTGCCGAAGACGTCGACCATCTCGCCGCAGTGCGGGCACGGCAGGCCCGCCATGTTCTCGACGACGCCGACGATCTTCTGGTGGGTCTGCACGGCGATGGAGCCGGCCCGCTCGGCGACCTCGGCCGCCGCCTGCTGAGGGGTCGTCACGACCAGGATCTCGGCGTTCGGGACGAGTTGGGCCACGGAGATGGCGATGTCGCCCGTGCCCGGCGGGAGGTCGAGGAGGAGGACGTCCAGGTCGCCCCAGTACACGTCCGCCAGGAACTGCTGGAGCGCGCGGTGCAGCATCGGGCCGCGCCACACCACCGGTGCGTTGCCCGGCGTGAACATGCCGATGGAGATGACCTTCACGCCGTGTGCGGACGGCGGCATGATCATGTTCTCGACCTGGGTGGGACGGCCGTCGGCGCCCAGCATGCGCGGCACGCTGTGGCCGTAGATGTCGGCGTCGACGACACCGACCTTCAGACCGTCGGCGGCCATCGCGGCCGCGAGGTTCACCGTCACCGAGGACTTTCCGACGCCGCCCTTGCCGGAGGCGACCGCGTACACGCGCGTGAGGGAGCCGGGCTGGGCGAAGGGGACCTCGCGCTCGGTCTTGCCACCGCGCAGGGCGGTCGCGAGTTCCTTGCGCTGCTCGTCGCTCATCACGTCCAGGGTCACGTCGACACCGGTGACGCCCTCGACGCCCAGGACCGCCTCCGTCACGCGCTGCGTGATCGTCTCGCGCATGGGGCAGCCGGAGACCGTCAGGTACACGGTCACCGCGACCGCTCCGTCCGCACCGATCTCCACCGACTTGACCATCCCCAACTCGGTGATGGGTCGGTTGATCTCGGGGTCGTTCACCGTCGACAGCGCTTCACGCACCGCGTCTTCCGTAGCCATAGGGTCGATGGTACGGCGCCGCGCGGGGCCCCAGGTAAGCCCGTCACCGGTCGTCTACGTCACGTCCGTGCGACCGTTCCGCCGGGAATACGACGTGCTTGTGGTGGCCGTCCCCGCGTTCGTCGAGCTCTTTCACCAGATCCTGGAGTTCGGAGCGGATCCAGTCCCGGGTCGCCACCTCGCCGAGGCCGATGCGCAGGGCGGCGATCTCGCGGGTGAGGTACTCGGTGTCGGCGATCGACCGCTCGTTCTGCTTGCGGTCCTGCTCCAGGTTGACCTTGTCGCGGTCGTCCTGCCGGTTCTGCGCGAGCAGGATCAGCGGGGCCGCGTACGAGGCCTGGAGCGACAGCATCAGCGTCAGGAAGATGAACGGGTAGTTGTCGAACCGCACGTCCCGCGGCGCGAAGATGTTCCACAGCACCCACGCGATGATGACGACCGTCATCCAGACGATGAACCGCCCGGTGCCCAGGAAGCGCGCGATCCGCTCCGACAGCCGTCCGAAGGCCTCCGGGTCGTACTCGGGCAGGAACCGGCGCCGGGGCGGGCGCGGCTGGTCGAGCCGGGCCCGCGTCCGGGTGGTGGCGGTCGCGCCCGCCGGTGTCCGCTCACGCGTGGACTCGCGCTCAGGAGTCATGAGCCGCCACCTCCTCCGCCTCTGCCGATGTCTCTTCCGATGCCGCTGCCTCGTTCTCGCCCTCGTCGAGATGGAACTCGGTCTCCCGCCAGTCCTCCGGCAGCATGTGGTCCAGCACGTCGTCCACGGTCACCGCCCCGAGCAGCGACCCGGTCTCGTCGACCACGGGCGCCGCGACCATGTCGTACGTCGCGAAGAACCCGGCGATGAGCTGCAGCGTCGCGTTCGGGTCGAGCGGCTGGAGGTCGTCGTCGATGATCGCGCTGACCAGGGTGTACGGGGGGTCGCGCAGCAGCCGTTGGAAGTGGACCGTGCCGAGGTACTTGCCGGTCGGGGTGTCGTCGGGCGGGCGGCAGACGTAGACCTGCGCGGCGAGAGCGGGGGAGAGATCGGCGCTGCGGACCCGGGCGAGCGCGTCGGCGACGGTCGCGTCGGGCCGTAGGACGATCGGCTCGGTGGTCATCAAGCCGCCGGCGGTGTGCTCCTCGTACGACATCAGGCGGCGTACGTCGGCCGCTTCGGAGGGCTGCATCAGGTTCAGCAGGCGTTCCTTGTCGTCCTCGGGGAGTTCGGAGAGGAGGTCGGCCGCGTCGTCCGGGTCCATGGCCTCCAGGACGTCCGCGGCGCGCTCCTCCTTCAGCTTGCCGAGGATCTCGATCTGGTCGTCCTCCGGGAGCTCTTCGAGGACGTCGGCGAGGCGGTCGTCGTCGAGGGCGGCGGCGACCTCGGCCCGGCGCTTGGGGGAGAGGTGGTGCAGGACGTTGGCCAGGTCGGCGGGGCGCAGCTGCTCGAAGGTGGCCAGGAGGCTCTCCGCGCCCTGTCCCTGCTCCTCCAGGGAGAAACCGGTGACGGCGGACCACTCCACGGTCAGCGTCTCGCCCTTGGCCCTCCTGAAGGCTCCGCCGCTCCGGCCCTTCCGTACGAAGATCCGGTCGATCTCCCAGTCCCGGCGGGCCGGCAGATGCTGCACCGACAGGTCGAGGACGGTGACCTCCTCGCCGGTCTCGACCAGTGTGACGCGCCGGTCCAGCAGTTCGCCGAACACCAGCCGCTCGGTGGGCCGTTGCTCGAAGCGGCGGACGTTCAGCACGCCGGTGGTGATGACCTGGCCGGACTCGATGCCGGTGACGCGGGTCATCGGCAGGAAGATGCGGCGCCGGGTGGAGAGTTCGACGACGAGGCCGAGCAGCCGAGGGGGCCGCCGGCCCACGCGGAGCATGACGACGAGGTCGCGGACGCGGCCCACCTGGTCGCCGTTCGGGTCGAAGACGGCGACACCGGAGAGGTGCGACACGAAGACCCGGGGAGCGCCGGCTGCCATGGCCGCACCTCCTTCTTTCCTGCTGATCCGCCGATGGATTCTCTGGTTCCCGGATGTTCCGAATTGCCTGCTCGGATGGGCTTCAGGCTAGCCCGTCCGTATGTGATCCGCGCTGGTGGGCGGTCCGGACGGACTGGCTCCACCGCCGCCTCGCGGCCCCGGTACGCTGCCGTACGCCATCGCCCCCCCCGCACGGAAGGCAACCCACCTGTGACTGCGATCCCCCAGGTCCGAAACCGTCGTGCGGCGCTGCTCGGCGCGGTCTGTGTCCTGGTCCTGACGGGGTGCGGCGGCGGGGATCCGGACGCGGGGACCAACGGGGTCGGCAAGCTGGCCGCCGACAAGATCCAGACCAAGTCCCGTACGGCCGCGGGCGCCGCCGACGCCGTACGGCTGTCCGGGACCGTCGTCACCAGCGGGCGGACGTACACGCTCGACATGCGGCTGAAGTCCGACGGCGGCAGCGGGTCGGTCACCTCGAAGGGGTCGACCTTCGGGCTGCTGCGGATCGGCGAGCAGCTGTACCTGAAGGCCGACGCGGACTTCTGGAACAGCAACGGGGACACGGGCGCCGGCGACACGCTCCACGGCAAGTACGTGAAGGTGCCGCAGGGCGACCCCTCGTACAAGAAGTTCAGTGGTTTCACGGACAAGGACGTCCTCCTCTCCGGTCTGTTGACCCTGCACGGCTCACTCGCGACGGACGGACACCACGCGCAGAACGGCGTCCGGACGATCCGCATCACCGGCGACGACGGCTCCGGCGGCACCCTCGACGTCTCCCTGGAGGGCAAGCCGTACCCCCTCCGGCTGGTCCGCGCGGGCGGCGCGGGCACCCTGACCTTCTCGGACTGGGGCAAGAGCTTCACGGTGACGCAGCCGAAGGACGACGACACTGTCGACTACGGCAGGCAACTGCCGTCTTCCTAGCGGTAGTTGCTTACTTATCGCTGCTTGCGTTTCTTCTTCAGGAGCAGGCGCGGCAGCCCGGCGGGGATCGGCTGACGGGTAGTCGCCGGGGTTGGCAACGGAGCCTCGGCCAGTGACCCCTCCGGCAGGTCGGCCGTCGCTCCCGTCGGTTCCAGGCGCAGCACCCGGCACTCGCGTGCCCAGCGTGCCGTCATCGCCTCGCCGTCGGGGGCGTTGAGGCGCTTGCCCTTCAGCTCGGCGACGGTCGCCGTCCAGGCCTCGGAGTCCGGCGCCAGTTCGACGACCTTCGCGGTCCAGGAGACCAGCCGGCCGCCCTTGTCCTTGCTGCGGACCGTGACCTCGGCGGGGCCGCCGTCGGTCAGCCCGGGCAGCGGCTGCTCGCCCGGTCCGTCGCCGATCAGGCAGGCCGCGCCCTCGTGCCAGACGTGCCACAGGGCGCGGGCCGGGACGCCCGGGCCGTTGACCCAGACGAGGCCGGACTTCTTCGTGGCCTCCTCGACGAGGGCCTGGTCGAACAGCTCGCTGGTCATGGTGCTCAGCCTATCCACGCCCGTCACAGCCAGCCGTTGCGCTTCAGCGTGCGGTGGATCGTCAGACAGACGGTCACGGTGAAGGTGAGCACCAGCGGATAGCCGTACTTCCAGTGGAGTTCCGGCATGTTGTCGAAGTTCATGCCGTACACCCCCGTGACCATCGTCGGTACGGCGATGATCGCGGCCCACGCGGTGATCTTCCGCATGTCCTCGTTCTGCGCGACGGACGCCTGCGCGAGGTTGGCCTGGAGGATCGAGTTGAGCAGCTCGTCGAAGCCGATGACCTGCTCGTGGACCCGGGCGAGATGGTCGGCGACGTCCCGGAAGTACTTCTGGATGTCCGGGTCGATCAGCCGCATCGGCCGCTCGCTCAGCAGCACCATGGGGCGCAGCAGCGGCGACACCGCGCGCTTGAACTCCAGTACCTCGCGCTTGAGTTGGTAGATCCGCGCCGAGTCGACACCGCGCGAGACCCCGCCTTTGCGGCCCGGCGTGAACACCTCGGTCTCGACCTCGTCGATGTCGTCCTGCACCGCGTCCGCGACCGCGACATAGCCGTCGACGACGTGGTCGGCGATCGAGTGCAGCACCGCCGAGGGACCGCGGGCGAGCAGCTCGGGGTCGTCCTGCAGTCGGTGCCGCAGCGCCCGCAGCGAGCCCTGGCCGCCGTGCCGGACGGTGATGAAGAAGTCCCGCCCGGTGAAGCACATGACCTCACCGGTCTCGACGACCTCGCTGTTGGCGGTGAGCTGGTCGTGCTCGACGTAGTGGATGGTCTTGAAGACGGTGAACAGGGAGTCGTCGTAGCGCTCCAGCTTGGGCCGCTGGTGGGCCTGTACGGCGTCCTCGACGGCGAGCGGGTGGAGCCCGAACTCCCGGGCGATGACGGCGAATTCGGCCTCGGTCGGCTCGTGCAGGCCGATCCAGACGAAGCCCCCGTCGCGGCGCACCAGACGCATCGCCTCGTGCGGGGTCAGCGGCTTGCCGGCGTCGACGCGGGCACCGTCGCGGTACACGGCGCAGTCGACGACGGCCGAGGGGGTGCCGGGGTCGCGGGTGGTGTCGTACGCGCCGCCGTCCTTGCGCAGGGAGGGACGGGACGGGCGGACCACGGCACGCAGGTCGCGGATCATCGACATGGCGGGCTCCTTCGCGACGAGCAACGAAAGGCGCCAACGACGGTTGGAACTGCCCGGAATGGGGACGTCCTGAGTGCGGATGTTTGGCACGTCCACAAAGCGGGGAGCACCGCTCCGTCGCGGTGGCGAGCTTCGCTACTGATACAAGCACTGACTTCGGAACAGGCAGATCGAGCAGATCAGACAGATCAGGCAGATCAGGAAAAAGAAACGAAGTGCTCTTCCGCGACAGTGAAGAAGTGCGAGAGGCGGCAGCCGTCTGGGGAGGCTAGAGCCAGAGCGACGACATCAGCGGCCGGAAGAGCGGGTGGTACTGCCAGGCCGACTTCGGTCCATTGCAGCCCCACCTCCTCCGGCCGGTCCCCCGTGGGGGAGTCTCAACGGCGTCGGGACTTGATCGCGACGCTTCTGCGTGCTGCCCGAACGACCGGCCCAGGCTATCAGTCGGCAGAAGTGTCAAGGCGCTGCTTTGCCCGGTACTGACGAGTTCTATGCTCGCCGCATGGTTGATGTTCTTGCTCTGGTCGAGGCACGGTTGCGTACCGCGCTGGGAGATCCGGACGCCCGCGCCGCGGTCACTTTCCTGGGCACGGACCGCGTCGAGGTACTGCGTTTCCAAGGCGACAACCAGGACGGGACCGTCGTCCGCTACGCCACCCTCGGCATGTCCGCGCTGCCGATGAGCGACCCCACGGCGATGCTCGCCGACCCGGTCGCGGGCCCGCGCGCCGAGCTGGTCCTCTCCGTCCGCGGCGGCCTCGCCGACACCGACAAGGTTCTACGGCCCCTTGCCGTGCTCGCCGCGTCCCCGCAGGTCGAGGGCGTGGTCGTGGCCCCCGGCGCCTCGCTTGACGTGGGCGAACCGCTGTGGCCCGGCGCCCCGTTCACCTCGGTGCTGGTCGCCGAGCCGGGCGGCCTGGTCGAGGACCTGGAACTCGACGAGCCCCTCGACCCGGTCCGCTTCCTGCCGCTGCTCCCCATGACCCCGAATGAGGCCGCCTGGAAACGCGTCCACGGCGCCCAGGCCCTCCAGGAACGCTGGCTGACGAACGGGACGGACCTACGGGATCCCTCCCGCAGGTCCGTCCCGCTGGACTGACCGCCTGACCGGCCGCGCGCGTGACCGATGTCACCAACGCCCGGCCGGAATCCGTCAGTTGGCGAACACCGTGACACTGTCCTCCGTCGCGTGCCTCGGCTCCAGCTCCTCGGCCTCGTGGGTGAGCGCGTTCCGTCGTACGAGGACCACCAGCGCGCCCAGCGCCGCGGTGACCGCCGCGACCACGAACGGGATGTGGATGTTGCTCCACCCCTCGATCTTCGGGGCGAAGAACGGAGCGGCAGCGGCGGCGAACCAGCGGACGAAGTTGTAGCCCGCGCTCGCCACCGGGCGCGGCGCGTCCGACACGCCGAGGGCCAGCTCGGTGTAGACGGTGTTGTTCACGCCGATGAAGGCGCCGGACAGGATCGTGCAGACGATGGCGGTGGTGTGGCTGCCGTAGCCGAGGATCAGGACGTCGACGGCGAGCAGCACCAGCGAACCGCCGAGCACCTTCAGGGAGCCGAACCGGGCCTGCAGGCGCGGGGCGACGAAGACCGAGAAGACGGCTAGCAGCAGGCCCCAGGCGAAGAACACGGCGCCGGACTTGTACGGGGTCATGTTGAGCACGAACGGGGTGAAGGCCAGCACGGTGAAGAACGTGTAGTTGTAGAAGAACGACGAGGCCGCGGCCGAGGCGAGTCCGCCGTGGCCGAGCGCCTTGAGCGGGTCGAGCAGTGAGGTCTTCTGCGCGGGCTTCGGCTGTTCCTTCAGGAACACCGTGATGCACAGGAAGCCGATCGCCATCAGGAACGCGGTGCCGAAGAAGGGGTAGCGCCAGCTCTGGTTGCCCAGCAGGGCGCCGAGCAGCGGGCCGCAGGCCATGCCGAGGCCCAGGGCGGACTCGTAGAGCAGGATCGCCGCGGCGCTGCCGCCGGCCGCCGCGCCGACGATGACGGCGAGGGCCGTTGAGACGAACAGCGCGTTGCCGAGACCCCAGCCGGCGCGGAAGCCGACGAGTTCGCCGACCGAGCCCGAGGTGCCGGCGAGACCGGCGAAGACCACGACGAGGGCGAGGCCGAGCAGCAGGGTCTTGCGGCCGCCGATCCGGCTGGAGACGAAGCCGGTCACCAGCATCGCGATGGCGGTGATCAGGAAGTACGAGGTGAAGAGCAGCGAGACCTGGCCGGCCGTGGCGTCCAGGCCCTTGGCGATCGACGGCAGGATCGGGTCGACGAGTCCGATGCCCATGAAGGCGACGACCGAGGCGCCGGCGGTGGCCCAGACCGCCTTGGGCTGTCGCAGGATGCTGCCGGCTCCCGCGTCGAATGTGTCCGCGCTGTCCACGCTTCCTCCTGGTCACGACGAGCAGATGGTTGGTATATGCACATAGTAAGTTAGGCAGGGTAATAAATGCAAGCTACATCTAGTTTCGCCTGGTGGGGGTTCCCGCAGGGGTTTCCACGAGGGTTGCGTCAAGGCTTCCGGCCGGACGGGTGATCGTCCTTGACGTGCGGGTGCGAGGGTAGGACCGTGGGGCCCTATGAGGGGCGAACCCAGTTGCCCGAAGTGTGGTGGCCGGGTCAGGGCTCCCGGACTCTTCGCCGATTCCTGGCAGTGCGATGTCCACGGGACGGTGCATCCGCTGCAGCCCGTGATCCCGCCCAGCGTCGAGGCCCTCAGCGTTGTCGTGCATCGCACGCAGGTGCCCGTGTGGATGCCGTGGCCCCTGCCGGTCGGATGGCTGTTCACCGGCGTGGCCTGTGCGGGCGATGACCGTAGCGGTGGGCGTGCTACGGCGGTGGCCTGTTCCGGGCCGGGGCCGCTCGGGGGTGTCGGCGAGCTGATCCTTGTCGCCGAGGAGCTGGGGGTTGGGCTCGGGGCGCGGTATGCGGGGATCGACGGGCCGGATCCTGGGCCTTATATGAATGTTGAGAAGCCTCCTCAGGCGAAGCTGCTGGCTGCGGGGCGGCCTACGCCGTTGTGGCATGTCGCCACGGCGCCGGATGATCGGGCGGTGTTTGCGGGGGAGGCGTTGGGGTTGTGGCTGTGGGCTGTGGTGTGGCCCGAGCAGTCGGGGTTGTTGATGTACGACGAGTTGGTGTTGACGGATTTGCGGGATGCGGGGGCCGAGGTTGACCTGGTGCCCTGTGGTGCGCTTTCGCCGCGCTTGCTGGAGCCGTAGCGCCTAGGGTGCCGGGTTCGGTTGTTCGGCGGGTACGGGTGCGTTGTGGCTGGTCGCGCAGTTCCCCGCGCCCCTTAAGGGCATCGACTGCAGGGTGTTCGAAGTGGCCCCGGAGGTGCCGTTACCCTTGAGTGGTCCGCATCCGTACTATCTGCGCCCTGGAGTCTGTGTCGTGCGTATCGATCTGCACTGTCACTCCACGGCCTCCGACGGTACGGACACGCCCGCCGAGCTGGTGCGGAATGCCGGCGCTGCCGGTCTGGACGTTGTCGCGCTGACCGATCACGACACCAGTCGTGGGTATGCGGAGGCGATCGAGGCTCTGCCTTTGGGGCTCACTCTCGTCACCGGGGCTGAGATGTCCTGTCGGATCGACGGGGTGTCCATGCACATGCTGGCTTATCTCTTCGACCCGGTGGAGCCGGCTCTGCTCGCCGAGCGGGAGCTGGTGCGGGACGATCGGGTGCCTCGGGCTCGGGCCATGGTCGGGCGGCTTCAGGAGTTGGGTGTGCCGGTGACCTGGGAACAGGTTGCCCGGATCGCCGGGGAAGGGTCCGTCGGGCGGCCTCATGTCGCCACCGCGCTGGTCGAGTTGGGTGTTGTGCCCACGGTGAACGACGCGTTCACCGAGGACTGGCTCGCCGACGGTGGGCGGGCTCATGTGGCCAAGCACGAGACCGATCCGTTCGAGGCGATTCGGCTCGTGAAGGCTGCGGGGGGCGTGACCGTGTTCGCGCATCCCGGCGCCAGCAAGCGTGGGCACACCGTGCCTGAGGCTGCCATTGCCGAGATGGCCGCCGCCGGGCTCGACGGTATCGAGGTCGAGCACATGGATCATGACGCCGAGACGCGGGTGCGGTTGCGGGGGCTCGCGAAGGAGCTCGGGCTGCTGGCCACCGGGTCCAGCGACTATCACGGGAGCCGTAAGAGCGTGCAGCTCGGGGAGTACACGACCGATCCCGAGGTGTACGGCGAGATCACGCGGCGCGCTACCGGGGCGTTCCCGGTGCCGGGGACCGGCGGAGCCTGACGCCCGAACCGATCCCGTCCGGCTGTCTCCGCTCACCTCTCTGCAAGGCTCGTGGCTCACCCATGTTCGACGTCGCCGTCTTCGGCTCCCTCTTCCTGACCCTGTTTGTCATCATGGATCCCCCCGGGATCACCCCGATCTTCCTCGCGCTGACCGCCGGACGACCGTCCAAGGTGCAGAAGCGCATGGCGTTCCAGGCCGTGTGCGTGGCCGGCGGTGTCATCACCGTCTTCGGGCTGCTCGGGCATCAGATCCTCGACTATCTGCACGTCTCCGTGCCCGCGCTGATGATCGCGGGCGGGCTGCTGCTCCTGCTGATCGCGCTCGACCTGCTCACCGGCAAGACCGACGAGCCCAAGCAGACCAAGGACGTGAACGTCGCGCTCGTCCCGCTGGGCATGCCGCTGCTCGCCGGGCCCGGTGCGATCGTGTCCGTCATCCTCGCCGTGCAGAAGGCCGACAGTGTGGCCACGCAGGTGTCGGTGTGGACGGCGATCCTCGCCATCCACGTCGTGCTGTGGCTGGTGATGCGGTACTCGCTGCTGATCATCCGGGTCATCAAGGACGGCGGTGTCGTGCTGGTGACGCGGCTCGCCGGGATGATGCTGTCCGCCATCGCCGTGCAGCAGATCATCAACGGGATCACCCAGGTGATCCGGGCGAGCTGATCGCCGTAGACGCCCTGTACGCGCGCAAGCCCGTACACGCAGAACCCCGCACGGCGTCGGTGCCGTGCGGGGCTCTGAAGTGTGGTTGCGATCCGCGTAAGGGTCGCGGGTGAATGTCGTAGGCGTTACGCGGCCTTGAGTGTTACGAGGCCTTGGTCTCGGCGGGGCGGATCCACAGGCGCTGTCCAATGGCGGCGGCCTGTTGCACGATCCGATTGACGGAGGCGGCGTCCACGACGGTGCTGTCCACGGTGGTGCCGTCGACCTCGTCGAGACGCATGATTTCGAAGCGCATGGCTTCTCCCTTCGTCTGGTCATCCTCCTGAGGAGAACTACTTGGTTACTGATGTAGTCAACGGGATGCGTGTTACAAACATTCCCTACGCTAAGGAAATTTTTCGCACGCCTAATTACTGACTGGTAAGAGATCGCCGCGAGACTGACCGGGACCGGTTGTGTTCGCAGCGTGACCGCCGGGACAATGGAGGCGATGAACGACGACCTCGCGGCCCTCAGCGCCCGCATCGACCGCACGAACGAGCTGCTGCAGCGCATGCTCGCCGAAGTGGCGAAGACGCCCTCGACGCATGCGATCTTCGTCGACGCCGGGTACTTGTATGCAGCCGCGGGCCGGCTCGTCTCCGGGACCGAGGACCGGCGCACCTTCGATCTCGACACCGAGGGCCTCATCGAGGCGCTCATCGACAAGGCCCGCACGATCTTCGCGGACAGCCGGCTGCTGCGCGTCTACTGGTACGACGGTGCCCGGCGCCGCATCCACACCGGCGAGCAGCAGTCCATCGCCGAACTCCCGGACGTCAAGGTGCGGTTGGGCAATCTGAACGCCAACAACCAGCAGAAGGGCGTCGATTCACTCATCCGCTCCGACCTGGAGTCCCTCGCCCGGCACCGCGCCATCAGCGACGCGGCCCTCATCGGCGGCGACGAGGACCTGGTCTCGGCGGTCGAGGCGGCGCAAGGGTACGGCGCCCGCGTCCACTTGTGGGGCATCGAGGCCCCGGAGGGTCGTAACCAGGCGGAGCCGCTCCTCTGGGAGGTCGACAGTCAGCGCACCTTCGACCTCGATTTCTTCAAGCCGTACGTCTCCCGGCGCGCGTCCGCCGTCTACGAGGCCGCCGCCACCCGGCCCACCCGCGACGACGTCCGCTTCGTGGGCGCGCAGATCGCGGCGAAGTGGCTCGCGGCGCGGGGACGGGAGGCGCTGGTCGACCTGCTGCCCGGGCATCCGTATCTGCCGGGGTCGGTCGACCAGGACCTGTTGGTCGAGGCGGAGGGGCTGTTGCAGTACTCCCTGCGCGGCCAGGCCGATCTGCGGCGGGCGCTGCGGGACGGGTTCTGGGACCACCTGCAGGCGCAGTACTGATCCCCGTTTCAGGGGGTGGTGGCGTCCCAGAAGTCGGCTACGGCCCGTGCCGTCGCGGCCGGCTGGTCCGTGTTCGGTGAGTGCTCGGCCCGCGCGATGACCGTCCGCCGCGCCTTCAGCCGTACGGCCATGTCGTCCAGGAGCGGCACCGGCCAGGTGTCGTCGCGCGAGCCCGAGAGGACGTGGACGGGGAGCGGTACGGCGGCCAGTTCGGCGACCCGGTCCGGCTCGACGCACAACTGGCGTCCCGCGGCGAGGAGTTGGGCCGGCTTGGTGCCCAGCCAACGGCGGCGCAGGTCGGCCCGGTCGTCGAGCCCCTCGTCCAGCGCACCGCCGGTCTCGGTCTCCTCGGGTGCCTCCATCGCCTGGATCGCGTCCCACACCTCGGCCATCGACATCACGGCGAGCGCGTCCCGCAACAGCTTCACGCGCTGCTGCTGGGAGACAGAGATCTCCGCCGGCCCCGACGCCATGAGCGTCAGCGACACGAACGGCGTGGGGTCGAGCAGTACGGCCGCCCGCGCGACCTGCCCGCCGAAGGAGTGCCCGAGCAGGTGCACCGGCGCGCCCACGGTCTCGGCCAGCGCGAGCACGTCCCGCGCCAACTCGTCCTGGGCGTAGGGGGATTCGTCCTCGGCGGGCCCGTCCGTCTCGTACTGGCCCCGCCCGTCCACGGCCACGGTCCGATACCCGCGCGCGGCGAGTGCCTCGTGCAGGGGGTTGAAGTCCTCCTTGCTCCCGGTGAACCCCGGCAGCAGCAGAGCGGCCCCCTTCGCCTCGACACCGTCGCCCACGGGCGAGTCCACGACGGCGAACTCACCGCGAGCGGTCCGCAGGGGGTATGCGCGAGCGCCGGGGGGCGGGGTGAAGGAGGGGGGCCTACTCATGGGTCGAGGTTAACCGGCGAGGCTGAGCGGGACGGGGACGGGAGGGTGTAACCGGGGTTGACGCGGTGGTGGGAGGCGGAACGCCGGATGGCCGGCCCCCTTGCAC